>JAFGBE010000127.1 GCA_016933315.1 Candidatus Auribacterota bacterium | reverse complement strand
AGCTTTCTCTAACTGGGTAAACCCTTTATCATTCCTCTTTTTCATAAAGCTCACCTTCTACATCGGGTTTGTCAAAGATACATAATCCGAAAAAATATAAAATGCCGGCACCCTGTCATCAAGCTCCGACCATGTGCTGGGCTTGTTATCGCCCTGGAACACGAATAAATCTATCCTGTACACGGCATCTACAGGCGAATCAACATAGTTAGCAGGATTATACGCCGACGGATTCTGCCTGTAATACAGGCTGTAATGCAGAATCGAGCGGTAAGCCGCCCAGTAAAATTTCGGATGGTTCTTAAAAGGATAATACGGCATATCAGAATTTCCGTCGCCGGTAATATCCGCTCCGGCTGTCCAACCGGTGACATCCCATCTTATCCTCTCGTACTGTGAGCCGTTCCAGCATATATAAGGCCCGAGTCCGTGCCCCGTCGCGCTCGTATCCCCATCGGCAAAAATAGAGCGCGGGCGGTCATACAATATTTCCGTCATCTTTAACTGAGCAAGCATAGCGGCCGTCGTCAGGTCATCAGCCCTTTTGTTAGCCTCTATGCCGACAGGGAAGAGCGACAATATTCCCACGACGGCTATCACCAGAATAGCCAGGGCTGCTACTGTCTCGATGATGGTGAACCCCGTTAGAGAATTCTGTTTTCTAACATTCACAAAAACACCTTTAACCCTGCCGATAGCTTTCCCTAACGGGGTGAACCCTTCAATTAATTTTATCTTTTTGTTATTCATAATTTAACCTTATGTATCATTCATATCTTTTATATTGACCCTTCCGGCGGAAGCTGACGTTGTTATCTCATAAAAATCATATCCCCCCGAATTATTCTGCCTTCTGCTTGTCAACCTGACAGTACCTGCCTGGCATGTGCCTCTTGAGTTAAAGCTAATCCTTCCTCCCGCGCCATATGCCGGTGTCGCGCTGGTAATATCAACGCTTACAGGAGGCGTGTAGACTTTCTCATACATGCTGCCGTTTGAATCGCTTATATATATCGAATCCTGGGCAAGGTTAACATCGACCCTGTATGTGGCATTCATGGTTATCGCCATCTGTCTCGCAAGCCGCAGCATAGATGCGACATTCTCAGCGGATTTTTTTAGTTCCTGCCCGCTGCCGAATGTCTTCACAAACGGCACTATCATAGCCATCATAATGACCATAATGCTTATGACGACCAGCAGTTCCGTCATTGTAAATGCATTATATTCTTTCTTTTCCATCGTCATTTTCCCTAGACTGATTATTCATCCCAGTTGTTAATATCCCCTGTTTGCGTCCCTGAATTCGTCGAGGGCGTAAAGTCTGTGGTGCCGTTGAAATCCGCCGTGGTGCCATCCACTCCCATCGAGAAGATATCAAACGAAAACCTGTTATGGTAAGGAGCGTCTCCGCTTGCCCCGTTATCATCATTCGATTCATAGCAAATCTCATTTCCCCACGGGTCGACTATTTCATACCTGTTATCAGTATCCCTGTCCGCTACGCCTATCCTCTTATTCTTATCGCCCTTAAACTCCATATAAGGCCCTGCGCTGATACTGGCATTCGTCCCGCCTGTCCACTGTGTTGTAAGCGCATGGTACAGGGCTTCTGACGAGCGGTTATAGGCGGCGCTGCTGGCGTGATTATCATCCGGCGGAAAATCTCCAAAATCCATCTCATACATCTTTATCGCCGTCGCAATACTTTCTATCAAAGCCTTGGCCTTGACTTCAGCGGCTTTCTTCTGCGCGCTTCCGACAACGGGCATTAATATGCCGGCGAGTATCGCTATTATAGCAATTACCGTCAGAAGTTCTATCAGGGTGAAGCCGTTATATCCATTTTTCATGATAAACCTCCGTTACCATCTATTATAATTCGCAATGTCATCGCCGCTGCCCGCCGTCCTGTCGGGTCCGGCTGAATATATATCGACTGTGGCCGAGTTATTCGCGGGATTGATTGCGTCTATGCTGTATCTTTTCCCCCAGGGATCCATCAAATTGCCGGCCGAATCCAGATCATTGGAAGAAACTTTCATATAAGGGCCGCGCCAGAAAAGATCCGCCTCATAAATCTCTTCCAACACCCCAAGATAGTTTCTTACCATTAAAACGCTTCCGCTGACCGTAAAACCCGTAAGCCAGCTTAACAACCAGTTTGTATTCTGCCCTGCGTTTATATTGGGATACCGCCCGAAATCCGACTCATACATGCTTATGGCAAGCTCCAGTTTACTTACCTCTGTTTTAGCTTTTTTTATCATCGCCGCCTGTTCAGCGCCCCTTAAAAAGGGAATCGTTATGCCGACAAGAATAACCACTACGGTGACCACCATAAGGATTTCAATAAGTGTAAATCCCGTTAGAGAATTTTTATCTTTAATTCTCATTTCATTTCTTCTTTCTTCTGTTCTAATTCCTGTTTTTTAATCTCCAGATAAGCTTTTAAAGATGTTCCGTTAACGCTTATCACCTTCCATATATTCCCTATTTTTTTCATAGTGACTTCAAGAAAAACTTTGTCATCATTATACATGCTTTGTGCAAGCCCACTTACGGAAGCAACATATGTAACGCAAGCATTGACTCCGTCAATTTTCTCGCTTTTTAATTCCAATTTTCCAAAAGAAGCCATAACCGCATCGCCTTGCATTCTGATTTGGCTCCTAATGTTCTGGGTTGTTTCTTCCATCCTTTTTAATTCCCTGATAATATCTTCATCCGCCATCCCCTGGCTTTTCATTGATTTTGCGTATTCTTTCTTCTGGTCTTCTATATCCTCTTTTGACAAACCATAAACATATTTTTCAATGGTTTTTTCTTTTTGAAGTTTAATCGCATCAATATAGTCCCTGAAACATTCATCAGGGCTCTTTGTTTTTGCGTAAGAAACACCCGGAATAGCAAACATGATTGTCAAAATAACGGCAAAAACGAGTTTTTTCATACTGTTTACTCCCTTTCTACATTAAGATAGAGCAATATCTATGCCATCTGAAACTTGAACTGAAATCTCCTATATTAAATATACCATATTGTTACAATTTATCAACATTGTTACCATATAGTAACATTAAAACATAAATCTTCTTGAATAAATTGATTGCAAAAGCCCTACAGCCACAAGCATGGTTATAAGCGAAGACCCTCCATAACTTACAAACGGTAAAGGAAGGCCTGTTATCGGCATTATCCCTACAGTCATTCCCGCATTGATAAACAGGTGCACCAGGAATAAAACTCCAAGGCCGCTGGCCACAAGCTTTCCTTTCTCATCCCTCGACTCATTTGCTATTTTAAACGCCATTACAACAAGCACTGCAAAAAGGAATATGACAAGTATGGTGCCGAGAAAACCCCATTCTTCCCCGATAACTGAAAAAATGAAATCGGTATGGCGCTCAGGGAGGAAATCCAGCTGTGTCTGGGTCCCTTTAAGCCATCCTTTTCCCATAAGACCTCCCGAACCCACCGCTATCTTCGACTGTATTGACTGGTAACCTACCCCCAAAGGATCATGTTCGGGGTTCAGAAACACCTTTATTCTCTCCTGCTGATAGGGCTTAAGCGCAAAATATCCGGGAATAGCGCACAGCGCGCCGGCAATGATAGTATACAAGATATCAATAGCCCTCGTCCCGGCAATATAAGACAGGGCAAAAAATACCGGTATCAGCACCAGGGCCGTT
>JAFGBE010000017.1 GCA_016933315.1 Candidatus Auribacterota bacterium | reverse complement strand
CATTGCTATTTTTTTAGTCGTCTTTGTTTCTGGAATAAACAAACGGGGAGAGCCTTTATGAAACGATTTTTACCGGTTTTAATTGCAGTATTATTTTTGATGCCGTTTTTGTGTTCGTGCAGCGTGGAGAAAACCGACAAGAAGATGATCCGTTACACCGCTCCCGGTTTCCCGAAATATGATGTTATAAGAAGGCAGCAGGGAAAAGAGTTTATGAATATGAATCCGGACATGAGGACAGATTACCAGCCGGTGGCCGGTGTCGGATACATCGACAAGCTGCTTACACAGTTTGCCGGAAACGATGCGCCGGACATATTCTTTATAAGAGATTTTGACTTGCCTACACTGGCGGGGAAAGGGGCTGTTTATAGCCTGGATGATATTGTGAAGGAAACGGGTTTTGATGTCAGCGAGTATTTCCCCGAGCTGATAGATGCTTATACTTTCAACGATAGATTATATGCCCTTCCCGGCAGCTTTACTACAAGGGTTTTGTACTATAACAGGGATTTGTTCGATGAGATGGAATTGCCATATCCCGATGAGAGCTGGGATTGGGAAAAGTTCAGGGAAGTTGCGCAAAAACTGACCAAACGTAACGCTTCGGGCATAACCACCCAATTCGGCGCTGCGCTATACAGCGATGCGGCGGATATGTGGGTCCTTTATATTCTGCAGAACGGCGGCAGGATTTTTGACGATACAGGCAGAAAATGTATTATAAGGAATCCTGAAGCTGTACAGGCGATAAAATATTTTAAAGACCTGATTACCAAATATCATGTAATCCCCGACCAGTCCGATATACAGGGAGCGGACAGTTTCCAGATATTCGTGAGCGGACGCGCGGCGATGTTTATCGGCGGAAGATGGTATGTCGTGAATTTCAGGGAAAAAGAAAACCTGTCCTTCGGTATAGCCCCTCTTCCAAAAGGGAAAAAGAGGGCTACATTTTTGGACAGTCACGGCTGGGCTGTAACAAGTTCATCAAAAGACAAAGCGGCTGATTGGGTTTTTTTAAGCTACCTTGCAGGTCAAAAAGGCAACAGGTACGTTGTTGATGAAGGGGACAGTGTGCCCGTCTATAAAAAAGAAGCATTAAGCGAAGATTTTTTAAGGGATAAAAAATATCCGAATGAAGACAACAAAGTGTTTATCGATTCGATAGGCTATGCTTATCCTCCCAAAAAATACACTTCGCCCTTTATACCATGGAACCTTTTTAACAGGGTGCTTATGGAGAATTTCGATAAGTTCACTTTGGGTGAAGCAAGCGCCGAGGAAACGTTACAGAACATAGAGGACAGATTAAACGATATTATAGCGGAAAACCTGCATTGATTACGGAGGCTTAAATTGGAATACGGCAATTTTTCAAAAGACAGGAAAGAATTTATTATCACAAGGCCGGATACGCCGCGGCCGTGGTTTAATTATCTTTTTAACAAAAATTATCATGCCCTTGTATCACAGACCGGCGGCGGTTTCAGTTATTATAAGGATCCAAAATGCCACAGGGTATTACGGTATGACCATATACATACGGACAGGCCGGGCCGGTATGTATATATAAGGGATGAGAATAAAAACGAACTGTGGTCATGCAACTGGCAGCCTCTGATGAAGCGCCTTGATTACTGGAAATGCGTCCATGGGCTTGGATATACCAGTATCAGCGGGCGCAAAAACGGGTTGAAATGCGATATTACATATATAGTGCCTGAGGAAGCTTCCCTGGAGATGTGGGAAATCAAATTAGAGAATAAAACGGGTAAAACCAAAAAGGCGACGATTTTTCCTTTTGTGGAGTTTGTTTCCGGTAATGTTGAACTGGAAACAGTTTACAGGAATATCTTATGCCTGTATAACGAGGCCCGTTATGACAGGAAGACGAATACGATCATATCATTCAAGCATCAATTCGTTAAAGGCAAGGAAACGGGTTATTCTTATTTTAATATTTCCATGAAGCCGGACGGGTATGAGGTAAACAAAGAAAAGTTTTTCGGCAGGTATAATGATTCAAGGAACCCTTCGGGTTTGAGCGCGGCAAAACTCCGGAACGGGTATTCCAGAGGGGAAGATACAGTCGGTGTCTTTCAGAAGACACTGGAACTGGATCCCGGTGAAACAAAGAGGGTTGTGGTTGTGCTGGGTTATACGGAGGATAAGAATGACATAGCGGGTCTGGTTAAAAAATATTCTTCTTTGAGGGCCTTTGCGAAAGAATACGGCAGAATCAAATCAAAATGGGATAAAATCACCGAAGATATTAAAGTTGAGACCCCCGATAGGGATTTCGATGCAATGGTGAATATTTGGGGCAAATATCAGTTGAGCGCGATAACATGTTGGCGCGGGACGTCCCAATATCACGGCGGAGAAGGGGGGTTGGGTTACAGGGATACCGCCCAGGATATAGAAGGGCTGCTGTCTCTTGACATGGCTCTTGCACGTGAAAAGCTTGATAAAATATTATTCTGGCAGTATAAGTGCGGGCATGCGGTATCCGGTTTTTCGGATGTGGAAGGCTCTTGGGATAAAACAGGTGGTTTCATGACAGGAAAATCCGATGTTGCCGTATGGCTGCCTTTCACGGTTATCTCTTATATAAAGGAAACAGGGGATGTTTCATTCCTTGAAAAAGAATATAAATTTCACGACGGGAGCAAGGCGTCTGTATATGAGCATATTATCCGGTCTGTGAGGCACATATATGGCCAGCGCGGCAGAAACGGGTTCCCTCTCATCTATAAAGCTGACTGGAATGACGCGTATGATCATGTCGGATACAAGGGCAGGGGGGAAAGCGTCTGGCTTGCAATGGCACTCGCAAGAGCCTGTCTGCAGGTAGGGGAGCTTGCCGGATTTTTAGGGGATAAGAAGGTTGAAAAAGAAATGTCAGGAAAATTTTACGAGTTAAAAAAGATAATTAATGACAGGGGATGGGACGGCAAATGGTATATCGCGGCAGTGAATGACAGCGGATACAGGATAGGTTCCTCGAAAAACAGGGAAGGGAAAGTCCCTCTTAACAGTCAAACATGGGCGATATTATCAGGAGTTGCTGAGAAAAAGCGTATGAAAAGCATACTTGGGAAAATAGATCGCTATCTCGACACCCCGTACGGTCCGGCTTTATTCCTTCCGTCTTACAGCCATTTTAACGAAGGAATAGGAAGAGTTACGGCATTTGCTCCCGGAACAAAGGAGAATGCCGCGGTCTTTTCACATGCGTGTGCATTCAAGATAGTCGCGGATTGTGAGATCGGGAGGGGAAACAAGGCTTTTGAAACTTACATGAAGCTTTGTCCTATGAGCAAAGCAAAAGCGGATCAGGATAAATACAAGGTTGAGCCTTATGTATGGGCTGAATATGTCGTCGGCCCGGGAAACAAGGCGAATTTCGGGGAAGGTTCTTTTACCTGGAATACGGGAACGGCGCCGTGGATGCACATAGCCGCTACGGAGTGGATACTGGGGGCCAGAAGGGATTTTAAAGGCCTTAGAATAGACCCGTGTATCCCGTCCTGCTGGAAGAAGTGCGGGATAAGAAGACCTTTCAGGGCGGCTGTTTATGATATTGAGATTCTGAACCCTGCCGGTGTTGAAAGAGGAGTAAAGGAAATTATGGTTGACGGGAAACCGATAGACGGCACATTGATATATCCCCACGGAGACGGGAAAGTCCACAAGGTGAAAGTACTGATGGGAGGCAAAAAATGAGTTCTTCTTCCATAAAAATGATTAAAGAAAAGAATAAAAAAACAATTTTAGGCCTGATTTACAAAAATTCCCCTATAGCGAGGGTTGATGTCGCGAAAAAATCGGGTATCAGTAAAGTGACAGTTACGCGTATTGTCAATGAGCTTCTTTCCGAAGGCATCATCGAAGAAAGCGGAGTAGATGTTTCAACCGGCGGCCGGCCTCCGGTTTTTTTGAAAATTGTGCCTTCTTCGAGATTTTTGTTCGGTGTGGATATAGGCGCCTACTCCATGAGGATAGGGCTTTTTGACATTACGCGTAAGTTAATAGCGATGAAATCGTTTGATTACGGGGAAGCAGTATCGGGTGATGAGGTAGCGGGTAACATTATCCAGACAATGAGGGAAATGTCGTCCGAAAAGAATATCCCGCTCAAAAAAATAATCGGCGCCGGCATTTCCGTCTCGGGCATTATAGATTACAATAAAGGCACGGTATTGAAATCATATCTTTTTAAGGAAAAGCATTATCCTCTCCTTAAAAAACTCAGGGAACATTTCGAATTCAATATTGTCATTGATAATGATGCGAATGTGGGACTGGTGTACGAATCGTGGATGGGGAAAGGATATGACATTAAGAATATAATATTCATTCTTACCAGAAATTATGTGGCTAAAGATATGGGTTTGGGCGTTGGCTTCCTTTTCGACGGCGGGGTTTACAGGGGTTTTGGTTACTGTGCTGGAGAAGTCGGAGTTGCTTCTTCAAAATCAGATGCGGGCATTGGGTCCATCAGCTGCGACCCCTTTTCATCCTATGAAGCGATACCTTCTGTGGAAGTTCTTGCAAAAGATATATTGGCAGGCCGCAAACAGAATGAACAAACTGAATTTTACAGGGATTTGAGTTTTGACGGGGTTATTAAAGCCGGGTTGAACGGCGATACACTGGCGCTTGATATCATAGGCGCCCTGGCTAAGTCAATGGCGCCGGGAATAGGGTTTTTAGTCAACCTCCTTAATCCCGAGATAGTTGTGATAGGCGGAGACCTTGCGCATTGCGGCAAATCCTTCATTGAGCTGATTAACAGAGAAGTGATAAAATATATCTTTGAAATGCATCGCGTAAATTTAAAGATTGAGATATCTTCATTTACGGAGGATGACAGCGGAATACAGGCTGCGTCTTTTCTGGGGTTAAAGTCACTTATTGATATATAAGGAAAAATATTATGACGGATCTTATCGTAAGCGTTTCCGGTCTCAGGGGCATATTCGGGGAATCTCTGAATCCGGAGATCGCGCTTAAATACAGCGCTGCTTTCGGGCATATGATAAAAGGAGGCGCAGTCGTTGTCGGCAGGGATTCCAGGGTAAGCGGGCAGGCGCTGAAATATGCGGTTATTTCCGGCCTGATTTCAACCGGTTGTGATGTGATTGACCTGGGTATAACCCCGACCCCTACAGTGCAGATAATGACGGAGCAGCTGGGAGCAGCCGGCGGGATAGAAATTACCGCCAGCCACAATCCCGCAATGTGGAACGGGTTGAAATTTATGTCTCCCGACGGGTTATTTATAGAAGGCGATGTTATAGAAAAATTGAAACAACTTGCGGATAGCGGTAAATTCAGTTATTCGGGGTATATGAATATAGGGAAATTGAAGGAGAATGTTACTGCTGTTGATGTCCATATAAGCAAAGTGCTGGCTATCCCTTATATCGATAAGGGAAAGATACAAAAAAGAAATTTTAAGGTCGTAGTTGATCCTGTCAATGGCGCCGGCGCGGTGATTATGCCGGAACTCCTGAGAAAGCTTGGCTGTGAGGTTGTTCTGATCAATGGCGAGCCCGACGGACATTTTGCCCATGAACCAGAGCCCCTGCCGGAGAATCTCAGGGCTTTATCCGGCGAAGTCGTAAAAAACAAGGCGGATATCGGAATTGCGGTTGATCCTGATGCTGACAGGTGCGCTATTGTTGATGAGAAGGGCAATCCCATAGGCGAAGAGAACACTCTTGCGATTGCGGTTAAGATGATATTGTCCCGGAAAAAGGGAAAAGTTACCGTAAATGTTTCCACATCGATGGCTATAGATGATATTGCAGGCGCTTGCGGGTGTGAAGTGGTGAGGACAAAAGTCGGCGAGATTAATGTTGCCAGCGAAATGAAAAAAAACGCTTCCGTGATCGGAGGGGAAGGAAACGGCGGGGTTATACTGCCCGATGTCCATCTGGGAAGAGATGCCCCTGTTGCCTCAGCGCTGGCGCTTCAATATCTGGTTGAATCCGGGAAGACTCTTTCTGAGAACATGAAAAAAATGCCCGCGTATTTTATGGTGAAAAGAAAGAAGGCTGTTTCCGGATTTGATCCGGCTGCTGTTTTATCCAGGCTGAAAGGACTGCTCAAAACCGAGGATGTGGATGAAACAGACGGGTTAAAGATTATCAGGAAAAAATCCTGGGTACAGGTAAGAGCCTCGAATACGGAACCTATAATAAGGATATATTCGGAAGCGCAAAGCAGGGAAGAAGCTGTAAAGCTTCAAAACGAGATTTCAGGTAAGATAGAAGAACTTATATGATTGAGAAAGCAGGCCGGCTATGAAAGTGATAATCTGCGGGAATTACAGCGAGTTGAGCATCAAGGCGGCCGATATAATGGAAAAATTAATCAGGGCAAAACCCGCAATCGTCCTGGGTCTTGCAACCGGTTCAACACCCCTGGGCCTTTATAAAGAGCTTATAAAGAGGAATAAGGAAGGAATAATTTCCTTTAAAAAATGCAGAAGTTTCAATCTCGATGAATATGTGGGTCTCTCTTCCGGAGATGCGCAGAGCTACCGTTATTTTATGGAAAAAAACCTTTTTGACCACATTGACATTGAAAAATCCAATACTTTTGTGCCTGACGGGCAGGCGTCTGATATAGACGCTTATTGCAGATGGTATGAACAGAAAATACAAAAGGCGGGCGGGATAGATATCCAGGTATTAGGGCTCGGCGGAGACGGCCATATAGCTTTTAATGAACCCGGATCTGCTTTTGACTCAAGAACAAGGGTTCAGAAGTTAGCGCCCCAAACTATAGAAGACAATTCCAGGTTTTTTAATTCCATGGATGATGTGCCGAGGCTTGCCATTACAATGGGAATCGGGACTATAATGGAAGCCAGAAAAATTCTGCTGCTTGTAAGCGGCGCTAAAAAAAGTCTGATAGTGAAGAAATGCCTTGAAGCTCCGGTTTCGGAAAAATATCCGGCGTCAATAATTCAGAAACATCCTGATGCCGTTGTAGTCCTGGACAGGGAGGCAGCTTCTTTGCTGGGGGGAAAATAAAACAGGGGTGTGGATACCATGAACAAAGCCAATATTTGTATATTTGAGGACGCGAATTATGTAAACCTTTTGCCGCTGGTTTACATGAGGCCGGTTTATGAATTAAGATGCGGGATTGATTTATTGATGGATAAGATAATCAGGAAATATCCGGGGTCTGATATCATCCTTTTATGCCGCGATTACTTGGCCGATACCTTGAAGGAAAAACATAAATACAGAGTTAATCCCGCAAAGTATCCTCAGGGCGCGACCCTTTTTATCAACGGCAGGCTGCTGTTGAATAAAACAATCGCTTTTGCCGGCAAGGAAGAAGTTGTTTTCAGTGAAAATTCTATTCTATATGCAAGGCTGGGAAGGGAAAATGCCGGCATAATGACTTCGAAAAATATTATTAGCGGCGAGGCGTTGCGGGTATTGAAGCTTCGTGTCCCGTGCCGTGAAGCGGCGGACGGCAAACTGTTTAACTACAGCTGGGAATTTATTAAGGCCAATGCCGGGCAGATCAGAATCGATTTTAAGGACATAGCCGGCAAGGGCAGGATACTGGGAAAAGTTTTTGAAGGTGTCCATCTGATTAACAGAAAGGATATTTTTATCGACAAAGGCGCCGTTATCAAGCCGGGAGTTGTCCTGGATGCCGAGGGAGGTCCTATATATATAGGGAAAGGCGTGAAAATCCTTCCCAATGCCGTTATAGAAGGGCCGTCATATATAGGGGACAAGTGTACCGTCAAAATCGGCGCAAAGATTTACGAGGGGACAAGCATCGGCGAAGTATGTAAAGCCGGAGGCGAAATTGAAGAATCGATAATACACTCTTATTCGAATAAGCAGCATGAAGGTTTCCTCGGGCATGCTTATATCGGGCAGTGGTGCAATATTGCGGCTGATACTAATGACAGCGACTTGAAGAATAATTACAGCAACGTGCGGGTTTATGTGAACGGGAAATTTGTTGATACGGGGGAAATGTTTGTAGGCCTGACAATGGGCGACCATTCGAAGACCGGTATAAACTCCATGTTTAATACGGGGACCGTGGTGGGTATCAACGTTAATATCTTCGGGGCTCAGTTGCCGCCGAAATTTGTGCCGTCTTTTACCTGGGGCGCGAGCGGCGCTTTTGTGGTTTACCAGCCCGATAAAGCGCTGAAGGTGGCTGAGAGAGTCATGGCCCGGAGAAAAGTGGAATTGACGAATGCGCAGAAAGAACTTTTCAGATATCTTTATAAATTGACGGAGAAAGAAAGAGTATTGACAAGAATAGAAGGCGATCTGAGCCTGGGTGAATGATTATGGATAGAAATCCTTGTTGTGTAATAAAAAACGGAAGAATATTTACGTCGAGAATGTTTATCAACGGCGGTGCCGTGGTCATCAAGAACGGTAAAATAATTGATGTGCTTGATAAAGCCCATTTGAAGTTTCTTCCCCGAAGGGCAAAAGTCATAGATGCGAAACTCAACCTGGTTGTTCCGGGTTTTATCGATATCCATTGTCACGGCGGCGGAGGGGGAGACACTTCCGACAGCAGCATCAATTCACTGAGGAAAATATCGAAGGCCCATGCCCGGTTCGGGACGACATCAATGCTTGTAACGATATATCCGCACAGCAAAAAGGTAATCTCAGAACGTTTAAAGACGGTTAGAAAGCTGATGGAGGAAGGTTTCGATAAAGGAGCCGTCATACTCGGGTCGCATCTGGAAGGGCCTTATTTAAACCCGAGGAGAAGCGGCGCGTTAAAGAAGAAGTTTTTCAGAAAGCCGGATATCGGCGAGTTTTTGCAGTTCATAAAAGATTCAGGGAATACATTGAAGATGATCACCATTGCTCCTGAACTTCCGGGGGCTATAGATATAATTAAAACCTGCAGGAAGTTTCATATCAGGGCGGCGGTTGGGCATTCAGATGCGAATTACGAAGAGACTATTAACGGAATCAATGCGGGAATAAATCATGTGACGCATATTTTCAATGCCATGAGAAGAATACATCACAGGGATCCGGGAGTCATGGGTACCGTGCTGATAAACAATGAGGTTACCGCGGAGCTTATAGCGGATTTCCATCATGTGCATCCCGTAGTTGTTACTTTGCTTTTAATATCAAAGCATCCGGACAAGCTTGCTCTGATAACGGATTCCCTCCGTTTTGCCGGACTTGCCGGTAAAAAATTCAAAGCGGACGGCAGGATAATTCACATTGAAGACGGTGTTGCGCATCTTTCCGACGGAACGTTTGCCGGGAGTATCCTCACGATGAACAAAGCCGTAAGGAATATAGTTGATACAGGAAGAGTGACCATAGATGACGCCCTTAAAATGGCTTCGCTTAATCCTGCCAAAATTATAGGTGTTGCCGACAGGAAGGGCAGCCTGTTGCCTGAAAGAGACGCGGACATCCTTATCCTTAAAGACAGGTCCTTTGATGTCCTTATGACTATGGTCGAAGGCAGGATTGTTTTCCGATCGCCGGCTATTTGAAAGCTACTCGACAGTTACGCTTTTGGCCAGGTTCCTGGGCTGGTCAACATTACATCCCCTCTTTAGCGCAATATGATAAGCAAGCAGCTGCATAGGGATTATTGTAAGCAGGGGGCTGAGGATTTCCATAGTTTTGGGTATGGAAATTACATGGTCGGCCAGTTTCTTTATTTTTGTGTCGCCTTTATTGACAACGGCTATTACTTTCCCGTTTCTTGCTTTTATCTCCTGTATATTTGATATTATTTTGTCATAGACGGTGTCGGATGTTGCTATTACTACGACCGGCATGTCCTTGTCTATCAGCGCGATGGGCCCGTGTTTCATTTCTGCCGCCGGGTAACCCTCGGCATGGATATAAGATATCTCTTTGAGCTTCAGAGCTCCTTCGAGCGCGGTCGGGAAATTATACCCTCTTCCCAGGTAAAGGAAATTGTTTTTGTTGAAATATAATTCTGCCAGTTTTTTTATTTTATTTTCTTCTTTCAGAATAGTTTCTACTTTCGAAGGTATTGTCCTGAGTTCATCTATTATCTCTTTTGATTTTGATTTTGAAAGGTCATTCATCCTCCCGAAGTGAAGAGCGAGCAGAAGAAGGACCGTAACCTGCGAGGTAAACGCTTTTGTTGATGCCACGCCTATTTCAGGTCCGGCATGCAGGTATATCCCCCCGTCCGATTCACGCGCAATCGATGAGCCTACTACATTGCAAATACCCATAATAATGGAATTCTTTATTTTTGCTTCCCGCATTGCGGCCAGGGTGTCGGCGGTTTCCCCTGACTGGCTTACCGCGATGATGAGCGTTTTTTCGTTCAATATGGGGTTCCTGTACCTGAATTCGGATGCGTACTCGACTTCGACCGGTATCCTGGCCAGGTCTTCTATCATATATTCGCCGATTAATCCCGCGTGCCAGGAGGTGCCGCATGCGGAAATAATGATTTTTTCCACTTTTTTCAGTTTATTTCCGAAAACAAGAAGACCTCCCAGCCTGGAACTTGAGAGGGCTTCGTCTATGCGGCCTCTCATGGAATTGGTTATGGACTCAGGCTGTTCATGTATTTCCTTGAGCATAAAATGCCTGTAACCGCCCTTTTCTATCATATCTATGTTCCAGGAAACCTCTTCTATCTTTTTTAAGACAGGGACGTTTTCTATATCTTTTATCTCATAGTTATCAGGCCTTATGATCGCCATTTCGTTGTCTTCGAGAGGGATTATTTTTTTTGTATGCCTGAGGGTGGCTGAAAGGTCGGAAGTTACGAACATCTCGTCTTTGCCTACGGCCACTATAAGAGGGCTTCCTTTCTTTGCCGCCACTATCTCATTCGGGGTGTCGGAACATATTACTGCTATGCCGTAGGTGCCTTCGACCTGCTTTAAAGAGTTCCTTACAGCTTCGGACAGGTTGCCTTTGAAATTCTGGGATATCAGATGAGCCAGGACCTCCGTATCCGTATCGCTTCTGAAACGAACCCCTTTTTTTGTGAGTTTATTTCTCAGGTATTGAAAATTTTCTATTATACCGTTATGAACAACCGCAATCCTGTTCCGGATATCCATATGAGGGTGGGCATTTTTTAAGATAGGCGAACCGTGGGTAGCCCATCGTGTATGTGCGATACCGACATTCCCCGGCATCTTTTTCCCGCTTATCTTTTCTTCGAGCTTGGATATGTTGCCGACAGCTTTTGTGCAGGTAATCCGGCCCCTGTTAATAACTGCTATGCCGGAAGAATCGTATCCCCGGTATTCAAGGCGCTTTAATCCCTCGACCAGAATATCCTTAACGTTTCCTTTGCCTATGTATCCGATGATTCCGCACATAACGGTCCTTTTTACTGTTTGAATAAAGAGAGATTATTGCCACATTAATAACTGCTTGTAAAGTAAATTTTTATTGTGATCAGGTTGCCATTTTATACTCTTTGATTTTCCTGTCAAGCCGGTTCCGGGATATCCCGAGAAGCCTGGCCGCATTACTTTTATTGTGATGTGAATACCTCAGAACTTTTTCGATATGGTTTTTTTCTGCCGATTTTAACGAGAATTCACTAATTGCGGGGATGCTCCTGCTTTTTATCTCGGAGGGAAGGTCTTCGGCTCTCAGCACATCCGATTTTCCCAGTACCATTGCCCGTTCTATTGTGTTTTTCAGTTCCCGGATGTTCCCCGGCCATTCGTAGGAAATCAGGAGTTCGATTGCCTTCGGCTCAATCGAACTTATGACTTTTCCCATCGCTTTTTTTTGTTCTTCAATGAAATATTTTACCAATTCGGGGATATCTTCCTTCCTGTCCCTTAAGGGAGGTATGAATATTTCAATGACTTTTAACCTGTAGTATAAATCTTCCCTGAATCTCCCTTCGGATATGGCTTTTTCTAAATTTTCGTTTGTTGCTGCAATAATCCTTACATCGGCTTTTATTGTCTCTGTCCCGCCGACCCTTTCAAATTCGCCTTCCTGCAGGACCCTTAACAGTTTAACCTGTATCTGCTGGGAGAGAGTCCCTATTTCATCAAGGAAAACAGTCCCTTTATTAGAGATTTCAAACCTGCCGGGTTTCCGCGCTATTGCTCCTGTGAAAGAACCTTTTTCGTGCCCGAAGAGCTCGCTTTCCAGGAGTGTTTCCGGAAGCGCCGAGCAGTTAATGCATGTGAACGGATACCCGTTTCTCATGCTTTTAGAATGTATAAGCCTCGAAGCAAGCTCTTTGCCTGTGCCGCTTTCTCCTCTCATTAATACGGTCGATTCTGTTTTTGAAACAGTTTCTATTAAATCAAACAATTTTTGTATCTGGGGGCTGCTCCCTATGATTTTAAAGGGTTTTGTAATCTGCGATTTCAGGTTTTTTATTTCCAGCCCGGCTTCCTTGTGAAGTTTCGCGTTCTCAATAGCTATTGCCGCCTGGTTTGAAAAGAGCATCAGAAGCGAAAGGTCTTTTGTGCTGAACTCTCCGGTTTTTTTGTTTATTACTTCTATCGCGCCGATTATTTTTTGCCGTACCTGTACGGGAGCGCAGATTATGGAACGGGTGGGATAATTGATAATCCTGCTTATTTCCCTGAACCATCTTTTGTCGTCTTCTACATTGTTTGAGATGGTCGGTTTTTCATTATTTATTACCCATCCGGCGATTCCCTGTCCTGTTTTCATCCTGACGTTTTTGATTTCTTCGGCTTTCTCTCCTGTGGCGGTTTTAAAGACAAGGTAATTTGAATTCTGTTCAAGGAGAATTACCGAACTGGCTTCGGAATCCAAAACCGAACAGGCCGTTTGAAGCACTTTTTCCAGCACTTCAGGCAGGTTCAGAGATGAATTGATAATTTCTCCGGTTTCTATTAATTTCAAAAGATCGCTTTTCTGAATACAGTTTATGTCCAGCTTTTTTGTCATGAGTTACCTCTTTTTATATTTTTATGTGACATTATGTAACATGTTCCGATTTAGAGCAATAATATGTAACCATTTGGAATATAAAACATTACATATTAAAGTATATATCTATATGCTCCATAGCGCAACAAATAAAAACAGTTATTATGTTGATAGAGAGTCCTTTTTTGCAGCATATTAAAATAAATAGGTTTTCCTGGCCGTCGAGAAACCTGTTTCTGATATAATGCGGGTAAATGATTGGCATGCCTTTTGCTTATAAACATATTGGAAGAAGGAGGTGCCAGATGAAAAGAATGATACTTATAACAACAGTAGCAGCCCTGGTGTTTGGATGCGCTACGATGGCGGGAGCCGGTGATAAAGAGTGGGCTACAGCAGGAAAAATACTTGCGGGAATAACAGCATACCAGTTCCTGAGCGGCAATATGTTCCCGCAGCAGAATGTGTATTATGCGCCGCAGCGCGGGTATTATTATGAGCCCAGAAGACACTACAGCGCTCCCAGGAGGCATTACTACGCGCCAAGGTCGTATTATTCATCTTACTATGCGCCCAGCACTTATACGACCACGACTTATTATTCGACTTATTCCGAGCCGGTTGTTATTGTTGAAGAAGACAGTTGCTGGTGGTGACAATGAGAGTAGCGGTCATATTAGCATTGACAGGTGCCGTATTATGCGGCACCTGCTTATTTGGTGCCGGCAGATGCTTCGGCGGCGAAAACGCCTGTAATAACTATTTGATGGAGGACGGGAAGATTTTCGTGGCCGGGATAGGTAGGCTTAAAAGCCCGTATTCCGCAAGCAGCTCAAGAGACAGGCTCATGGCCAGAAGAGCTGCTATAGTTGACGGGTACAGGAAGCTTGCGGAAATTATTTCTGCAGATGAGGAATTGAATGAATGCGGGTTTTCTATCACGGATGATGGATTTATCCGGGGTGTTGAATGTATCAAGACAACATATTTCAGAGACGGTGCAGTTCAGGTAATTCTGGCGATGCCGTTGAACTGCAAAAAAAGAGTTTGCAAAGGGAAGGGTATTAGTGTGTATAATGATAAACCTGTTTTCCGGGTAAAAAGATCAATTCCTATTACTGAAGAGAAATGGGAATTATTGATTGAGGAGGAAAATCATTTTGAAAGGGGGAAATAAATGTTTAAAAGGATAGTTTGCATATCATTGTCTCTTGTTTTTATTTTTGTCCTGGCTAACATGGCTTATGCGACAAAGGAAGGACAGGAGAAGCTCATGGCCAGAAGGGCTGCTATAGTTGACGGGTACAGGAACCTTGCCGAAAGGGTAAAAGGTTTAAGGATAACATCGAATACATATGTAAGGGACTTTGTTGCCGAAAGCGACCAGATACAAACGCAGTTTGACCACTTCCTGAAGGGCGCTAAAGTGGATCCCGGAAGCGAAAGATGGGATGGCGAAGTATATACATTGCGGATGAGCCTTACGATTGAGCAAATAGTTAAGTTTATCGAGACCCATTATAAAAAAACCAGATTCCTTTTCTGGACTAATACGACCATACGGCAGATGGTAACTTACAATAAGGAGATAAAGGTCATTGAGGTGGAAGGCTCCGGTACTATCAAGAGTCCCGCCGGAACCGCTGATTATTCTTCAAATGCCAAACCTGCCAGGATAACGGACGGTATCCCGGGATGGGAAGGCGTTACCGCGAGGGGAAGGTTAATGGCGGAAAGGGCGGCAAAGCTTGATGCATACAGAAATCTTGCTGAAGAGGTGAAAGGGCTTAGGATAACTTCAAATACGTATGTCAGGGACTTTGTTGCGGAGAATGACATGATAAATACGGATTTGGATACCTATATAAAAGGGATAAGACTTTCAGGCCCTTACAGATATAAGCCCGATGGGATTGTCGAATGCGATGTAGAAGTTACTATTGTGGACATTATTAAAGAAGTCCATGAAATCTGGAACAGATATGTCCGCAGAGGCTATAAATTCAAGAGAGTCAGATGGGAAAAGGTAAGGTGGGAAGAAGTCATAACACAGCAGAATGTGAGAGTTATCAAAGCGACAGGCTTTGGTGTCCCGCCGGAAAAATACACGGAGAAAGAACCTGTTTCTCAAGTGCCTTCCGGTTCTCAGTCAAGGCCGTCATGGTCTTATGAGACTTATTCAGCCAGGGGTTATGGTGTTCCCCGGGAGGGTGAAACGGGGACAATGGCGAAACTTAATGCCGCAAGAGCGGCTGAAGTCGATGCAAGAAGAAACCTTGCGGAACTTGTATACGGCGTTAAAATAAATGCCGCTACGACCGTAAGGGATTTTGCGGTTCAGAATGATGAGGTTAATGCTTCAGTGAGCACCTTTCTTGCCGGTGCCGAGGTGAGCGAGCCTGTATACCTTGACGATGGAAGCGTTGAAGTGGTGGCGTCTCTCCCCATGGAGCCTTTATGGGATTCTTTGAGAAGCTGCAGGTAATCATAATATCGAGAATAATATTCGGATGCGGAGAGAGCAATGAAAAATATAACATTTTCAATACTGGTCATTTTGTGTCTGGCTGTTCTGGTCTTTTCGGGGTGCACCGAAAAGTATGTGGTAAAAGAGCAGGTAGTTGTGGAAACAAGAGAAGTGGTTGAGTAATTATGGGGAGTTTTAGGATGAAGCGAATACTGGTTTTATTATCGGTTCTTATATTGGCGTCGACATGGAGTGTTGCCCAGGATGAAAAGACTGTTGTCGCAAAGGGGATGGCTGCGATAAGGGGTTCGGCCGCCGACTGTGTTTTGAGGGCTAAGGATGAAGCCCTCAACAGGGCATTGAGGAATGCGGTTGAACAGGCGGTTGGAAGTGTGATTGATTCGGAAACTATGGTGCAGAATTTTCAATTGCTTGATGATCAGGTTTATTCCGAAGTGAAGGGTTATGTGAAAAGCTATGAAATCATCAGCGATAACGGAGGAGAAGGGGATATATATCAAATCGGGGTAAAAGCTGTCGTCAGCATGGGGCGTTTGCGCAAGAACCTCCAGGCTTTGAACATAGTTAAGGAGAAACTTAATAAACCCCGCATTATGATTATTTTCAGTGAGATGGTTGACGGCATGACCCAGCCGGGAGAGACAGTTCAAACTGGTATGGAAAAAAGTTTTCTGAGCAACGGTTTCAAACTTATAGACAAATCGCAGATGGAAGCCGTAAAAGCAAGAGATGCGACTTTATATTACGAGAATCCAGCTGAAGCTGCTTCCCTGGGAAGGAGATTTGGGGCGGAAGTCGTTATAGTCGGACAGGCGACTGCCGATTTGATTGACTCGAGCCAGCCGTACGGAGTTTCTGTTTTTGCTTACGAGGCCCAGGCGACTGCAAAGGCGATAGATGTGGATACAGCCCAGGTAATTGCCAGCGACGGCACATCTGCCCAGTCCAGGGGCGGCGGAAGAGTTCCGACTGCCAGGGAATCCATGAAAAAATCCGGCGTAGAACTTGCATCCAAGATGATGGACCAGATCGTTGAAAACTGGAGGTCGAAAGTATATAATGCGATGGATATCCAGATAGTAGGGTTTAACGCGGATTCGTCAAACAGGATCTCTTTTGAAAAAGCGCTTGAGGGAATCAGGGGGGTTAAAAGCGTTAACGAGCGCAGTTTTTCAAAAGGGGTTGTTGTCATAGATGTCACTATAGACGGTTCATTGTACAAAGGGTTCGAAGAGATTATAACCGGTTTTTCCGATGTCGGCATTGAAGTTAAAGGAAAGACGCAGAACAGGATTGATATAGAATTTCTAGGGAATTAAAAATGATCATTTTTAGAAAGGCAGTTCTTCCCTCAATAGTATTTTTAACGGTTTTTTTTCTTTTGTCCGGCGACGCTGTTTTAGCTGCCCGCAGGCGAATATCGGAAGGCAGGCCTGAAAGGGAAAGGCCGGCAAAAAACAGGAAGGAAGAAGTTCAGGAATTTAAACTTCCCCCGGTTTCAGGCCCCAGAAAAACTGTGGCAGTCGCTGATTTCGAGAACAAGGCAGGTGCTCAGGCCCAGTGGAATCTTGGCAACGGTATGGCGGAAATGCTTACCACCGCCCTTCTGGAAACAGACAGGTTCATAATTGTTGAACGCCGGAACATAGGGCAGATTCTCGAAGAGCAGGATTTTTCCCTGAGCGGAAGGACAGTTAATGCCGGCGCGCCTGAAATAGGAAAGCTTTTGAATGCCCAGATACTTGTCAGCGGAGCCGTTACTGAATTTTCCCAGCGCATGTATGATTCCGGAAGTATGTTTGAATATAAAGGTTTTTCCCTCGGGCTCAGGGGAGCGACCGCTCATGTTGCAATTAACCTGAGGATGTATGATACGACAACCGGCCAGGTGATTGCTTCGAAGAGAGTTGAGGGTAAAGGCAATGTTTCCGGCCTTAGTGTAGGCTATTCAGAGAGTGATTGGGCCCTGGACTTTGATAATTTCAAGGCTTCTCCCCTTGGGAAAGTTACCCAGGAAGCTATAAATGAAGCGGTATATTTCATCTGCATGGAAATGCAGAATGTCCAGTGGGAAGGGAGCATCGTCACCGTGAAGAAAGACAAGGTTTATTTGAATTGCGGGGCCGGTTCGAATGTAAAAATCGGGGATGAATTCGAAATCTTCCGTAAAGGCGAAGAATTGGTAGATCCCGGTTCAGGAATGTCTCTCGGATTTGAAACGAAAAAATCAGGGAGGGTCAGGGTTATTGAAGTTCAGGATAAATTTTCGATTGCGGAGACCGTATCCGGAGGGAATTTTTCCAGGGGTGATATAATTAAATATGTAAATGTTCCCGTTCAGGGTGTTGAAACGGGGCAGAACAGCTCAATTTGATTCCGGAGGAAATAGGAAAAATGAAAAAAATAGCAGTGTTTTTCTGTGTTGCTCTTGTTTTTTTATGCGGGTTATCTCATGCTGAAATCAAGAAGACCATAGCCGTTTCAGATTTTGAAAATAAGGCGGGTTTTAACGCCGAGTGGAATTTAGGGCACGGAATGGCCGAAATGCTTACCACTTCGCTT
>JAFGBE010000126.1 GCA_016933315.1 Candidatus Auribacterota bacterium | reverse complement strand
TTTCTCCTTAAATTTTTCAACCCGTTTCTGGCGCTTTCGAGAGCCTCGTAACTGAAAGCCAGCTGCGTCCTGTAATGGGCGCCCAGGCATAAATACCTGAAATCGAGCGGATCGAATCCCTTATCCGTCAGAGTATTCAGCGTTGTAAACTCCCCGGCGGATTTAGACATTTTTCCCTTGTCCATAATAAGAAACTCGCCGTGCAGCCAGAAATCAACCCACTTTTTCCCGGTCGCCGCCTCGCTTTGCGCGATTTCGTTTGTATGGTGGACATTTATATGGTCTATGCCTCCGCAGTGGATATCGATATGTTCGCCGAGATATTTCATGCTCATCGCCGAACACTCTATATGCCAGCCCGGGAAACCCCTGCCCCAGGGGCTCTCCCACTGCATATCCTGGTTGCCGTGTTTCGATTTCGTGAACCACAGCACAAAATCATGCGGATTTTTTTTGTTCGCATCCACCTCGATCCGCGCTCCGGCCCTGAGATCCTGTAAAGATAATCCGGATAATTTCCCGTAATCCGCAAACTTTTCAATGTCAAAATACAGGTTGCCCCCGGAAACATACGTAAACCCGTTTGCCTCTATTCTTCCGATAAGGTTTACCATATCCTGAATATGCTCCGTCGCCCTGCACCTGATATCCGGACCTATAATATTAAGTTTTTCCGTGTCTTTAAAAAACGCTTTTTCATAAAATTTCGCTATGTCCCAGACGCTCTTGCCTTCTCTTTCCGCTCCGAGCAGCATCTTATCTTCTCCTTCATCGGCGTCTGAAGTCAGATGCCCTACATCGGTAATATTCATCACATGCTTCACTTTATACCCATTGTATAAGAACACTCTTTTAAGCAGGTCTTCAAAAATATAAGTCCTGAGATTCCCTATGTGCGCAAAATTATATACAGTGGGGCCACAGGCATAAATACCGACTTCGGTATCCCTGATGGGCTTGAACGCAGTTTTTGACTTGCTTAAAGTATTATATAATAAAATATTCATTATTTCTTGTCATCACGTATCTTAGAATTGTGATAATCTTTTATCTCTCTTTCAATATGATCGATTTCTTTCTGCAGCAATGATAACCTTTCGGCTATGGGATCCGGCAAATGTATATGGTCAAGATTAATGCCCGACACCCTTTTCCCTTTTTCTTTAACGACAGTGCCCGGAATTCCGACTACGGTGGAGTCGGGTGGCACATCCTTCAAAACAACGGCGTTTGCCCCGACATAAGAATTATCGCCGATAGTTATATTGCCCAGGACTTTCGCTCCGGCGCCTATCACAACATTTCTGCCCAATGTCGGATGCCTTTTTCCCCTTTCTTTCCCGGTTCCGCCCAATGTCACTCCCTGAAACAGGGTGCAGTTTTCGCCTATCACCGTAGTCTCTCCTATGACAACTCCCATTCCGTGGTCGATAAAGAAACCCCGGGCGATTTCTGCTCCGGGATGTATCTCAATGCCCGTAATAAACTTTGCAAACTGGGAGATGAATCTCGGGATAATGGGAATCTTCAATTTATACAGCAAATGCGCAAACCTGTAAAAAGCAAGGGCATGAAAACCGGAATAAGTAAGGACTATCTCAAATATATTCCTTGCCGCGGGATCTCTCTCCTTAATTGTCTTAATGATATTCAACATAAAACCTACCTTCCTGCAAAACCTTTTTCCATTATCAACACGACTGCAAACGCGGAAATGCCTTCTTTTCTGCCGGCGAATCCCAGCCCTTCCGTGGTCGTCGCCTTGATATTTATGAAATTCTCGCCTATCCCAAGACAGGCAGCCAGCGTCTTTTTCATATCAGGGACGAAAGGCTGGATTTTCGGGGCCTGGGCGACCACTATGGAATCAACATTGTAAATCTTATAATTTTTCCTGTCAACTTCTCTGCATACATTCTCCAGCAGCTCCAGACTGCGGATATTTTTATATTTCGGGTCATTATCGGGAAATTTCAAACCGATATCGCCTTCTCCCATGGCCCCCAGCAGGGCATCACAAATCGCATGAGTGAGCACATCGGCATCGGAATGGCCCGACAAACCCATTTCAAACGGGATATCCACCCCGCCGATCACTAATTTTCTGTCGCGTGAAAAAGCATGAACATCATGTCCGATACCGACTTTTATCATAAGAGCTTAACCCCTCCGCTTACCGCAACCTTCATCCAGTCCAGATCTTCCCTGTAAGTTATTTTCCTGTTTATATGATCTCCTTCTATTATCTTCACTTTTCCCTTCGCCAGCTCAACCGCAGCCGAATCATCGGTAACTTTTATGTTTTTTTTAATGACATTCTCATAGGCCTCTTTTAAAACCCGATATTTAAACACCTGGGGGGTCTGTATTTCAACAATAAAATCCCTGTCCAGTGTTTTTACGACATAAGACGCCTTGTCTATCTGTTTCACAGTCTGCAGAATTTTAACGCCCGGTATTACACCGTCATGGCCGTCCATAGATTTAACAAGTTTTTCAATCAGTGCACCCGTAACAAAAGGCCTTGCCGCATCATGGACCGCTACAAGGTCGGTCCCGGCGGAAACGCTGTTTAAGGCATTAAACACGGAATCCTGTCTGTCTTTGCCGCCAGTGATGACTTTACCGACTTTATCAAAACGGAACTTATCCAACACATCTTTTTTAAAAGCAGCTGTGTGGCCGGCAGGCAAAACAACTATAATATCATCAAAGAGAGCGCTTTCCTGAAACGGATAAATGGCATAATATATCAGAGGTTTTCCGTTTATATCAACGAATTGCTTGCACTCACTTCCCCCGAAGCGCCTGCCTGTTCCGCCTCCCGCGATAATTGCAGTGTTCATAACCTGGGATTTTCCCACTGTTGATGGTTCTGCTGATGGTTTTGCTGGTGGTTCTGCTGATGGTTCTGCCTGGATTTCCTCGCCTCTGAAAATATCATCTTGCCCGCGGTCGTCTGGAGAATGCTTGTAACCTCAACCTCAACCCGTTTGCCTATCAGTTTCCTGCCGTCAGTTACAACGACCATGGTTCCGTCTTCAAGATAACCTATTCCCTGGTTCTTCTCCTTGCCTTCGCGGACTATGTGGACTTTAAGCGTTTCTCCGGGGAAAACCACCGTTTTCAGGGAATTAGCCAGGTCATTGATGTTCAGCACATTCACCTTTTCTATTTCGGCAATCTTATTCAGATTATAATCGTTTGTCAGTATTTTCGCATCCATGATCTTTGCAAGGCGTATCAATTTGTGGTCGACTTCCTGTATATCGGAAAAATCAGAATCATCTATCTTTATTTCAACCTTGGGATTATCCTGGATTTTTTTCAGCATCTCAAGGCCTCTTCTGCCTCTCTGCCTTTTCAAATCATCCGAGGAATCCGCTATCAACTGCAGTTCCCTGAGGACAAAACGGGGAATAACAAGTACATCATCTATAAACCCCGATTCAATGATATCTATCACCCTGCCGTCTATGATTACGCTTGTATCCACAATAACAAACCGCCTTGTCTTGTACTGCCTGGTAAAACGCACATAGGGAACTATCATGTGCAATTCATCTCTCCCGCTGTAAACGAACATCATGCCTATATAGCAGAATATCGCTGTTATGATAATTTTCTGGTAAGCTTCCAGCGGGGTGAAGGGGATAAACAGAATCTTTATTATAAGATCCGCGACCACCGCCCCCAGGACAAACCCTATCAGCGCGGAAGTAACACCTCTGAAGGAAAACCGCTTCAGCCCCAATTCAACGCTAATAACAATAACACCTGCGCCAAAACCGACCGCCGCTCCGACAACGGGAGAAACGGTATATATCGTCGGGATAAAATCCCAGCCTATAACCGCGCAAAAAACACAAAAACAGATTCTTATAATCCATAATGTCATAAATTAATCCTCTGCAATATTGGTGATTTTTTCCAGAACCTTGATTTCCTCTATTGACTCTTTCGCTTCTTTATTATTGGGATTGATATCAAGGACTTTCTTGTATTCTTTAATGGCTGCGGAATATTTCTTCTGAGCCCTGTAAAGAGTCCCGAGCAAATGATGGACTTCTTCAGAGTCGGGATCTTTCTGAAGAACCATTTCGTAAGCCTCCGCCGCCTTATCGTACGCCTTCTTGTTAAAATATATCGTGCCCAGCAAAATGCTTGCCGGGGTAAAACCAGGATCCTGCTCGACAATCTCATGGCACTGCAGAATCGCATTATTGTAGTCTTTGATATTAAAATAAAACATGGCGAGGTTATACCTTGATTCAATGAGATTCGGGTTGATTTCAATGGCTTTTTTCAGAACTTCTATGCCCTGGCCCACATAATTCATCTTCCTGTATATTTCGCCCATTGCCACATAAGCATCAAGTATGCTCGGTTCTATCTCCACAACTTTCTCATACTCCTTGATGGCATTCCTGTAATCCTGTTTAACGTCATATATTTTCGCCAGGTTGTAATGGGGCCCTATCGCATCCGGCATCTCTTCAACCGCTTTCCTGTATTTTTCGATAGCCTGGTCGTACTTCTTCTGGGAAACAAGTGTATTGGCCTCGTCAAAATAACCTATTGCAGACTGCCTCCTTTCCTTTTTTTGTTCTCTCTCCTGTTCCTCCCCGACAATTAAATCCCTCAGGTCCTTGCTTACATACTTCCCCTCGTACAAGACAAGGTTTTCACTCTTAACCCTTTCTTTTATCTGGGCGATTATCGACCTTCCTTTCAGGTTCAGCTTTTCAACCCATTTCGTAATATCGGAAGTATAAACAGGATATGTCCTTTTGAAATCGTCCAGTTTTTTACTGGCTTCTCCGCACATTTCCAGCGCGACTTCAGGCCGGGTTTCAACCTCGGCATCCGTCAGAAGACTCTCGATGTCCTCAAGCGCCGCAGGCTTAATCGAGATGATTTTATCCTTTTTTATGGCAACAACCCCCGAAGGCATTTTAATCTCGATCATCTCATTGTCTGCATATGATATATCCCCTTTTAAAACAGCGCCCCCTTCAACCCTGATTACATCCGCCGAAGCCGCAAAACATATAGTAAAAATCATCAATGGAAAAAAGATAAAAATAAAATGCCTGAACGCCATATATTTACCCCTCCGTTTCTAAAACAGCTTGTCAATCACATCCTGAATAGATTTAACTTTGATTGTCTCGATGCCCTTTACCGGAATATC
>JAFGBE010000125.1 GCA_016933315.1 Candidatus Auribacterota bacterium | reverse complement strand
GGGCTTTCTTGGAAAATAGTATAACACAGCGAGAGTCAATGCATTACAAATCGCCGTAATAAAAAAAGGCAGTAATATTACAGGGTACTTACGCGCCATTTTCACAGACATAGACCAAACGGATTTCGAGATATTAAAAGCTTCTTTAATTGACATATCATCCATCCCCTTTTTTGTATTTTTCAAATATTATAATCATACAAGAATATACCTATGCGTCAATCAATAAAATATCACCTGAAATTCAGAAACCCTGATTTTCTTATCCAGTCAATTGTTACCATTATAACCAGGACCAGGGCGATAACGGCAAATATTCCTTTAAAACCGGTAAAACTTAAGGAAATCATCCCAAAACAGCATGAGAGAAAATACATAGATAGGACAACTTTTCTCTGCGACTTCCTCTCCGTAAGCATATGATGGTGGATATGTTCTTTGTCGGCATGAAAAATATGCCGGCCGCGCGCTATCCTCCTAAGGATGGCAAGGCCTGTATCTATAATCGGAAGTCCCAATGCTATCACAGGAATTATAAGTGTTATCAGTGTCTGGGTTTTGCTGTACCCGGTAACAGCAATTATCGCAAGGATAAACCCAAGAAACATACTGCCCGTGTTGCCCATAAATATTTTTGCCGGGTTAAAGTTATACGGCAGGAAACCGAAGCAACATCCGCAAAGCGCAAGGGATATCACAGCCGCCGTCGTATTCCCCTGTTTTAGAGAAGAAAGGAAAAGAAAAAAACTTATTATCCCTGCAACTCCGCATGCAAGGCCATCAAGGCCGTCAAGAAAATTAATGGCATTAATGACACCTACTATCCACAAGGCCGTTAAGATATAACCGAAGACACCCAAAAATATTTTATCTCCAAAGGGGTTTGTTATTTCTTCTATACAGAAGCCCGAAACAATAAGTATTACCGCAACAAGCAATTGCACACAGATTTTGAATTTCGCATTCAAGCCTTTAATATCGTCAATAACACCAAGCGCAATCAATATCACAGATGAAATTATTATACCCAAGAATTTATCATGAAAATTTTCAATGGCATTCGGGAAATATATTTCAGATACGACCAAAGCAGCGAAAAACCCTAACACCATAGATAAACCGCCCATTGTCGGCATGTTTCTCTGGTGTACTTTTCTGTGCCCGGGCTTGTCGTAAACCTTAAACGCACAGGAAAGTTTTATTATAAAAGGGGTGAACAGCGCAGCAACACCTATCGATATGGAAAATACAAACAGGAATACTTTAAAGCTCATATTATTCTACATTCCTTGAGGTCTCTGATTTTTCCCACGTATCAGTCTTAAATCCTATTAAAAACCTGAAAAAAGCCATGAATGCCGCTGAATTGATCAAGCATAAATAAAAAGGTATATAAAATATTTTTACAGGCTTTTGGCGTCTTCTTGAGAGGAAACCCACCAAAGCAAAAACATACAAAACTAACTGTACAACAAGCAAGACAGTATAGATATTGGTTCCGATAAGCAATAAGTTCAATACAAATATTATTGTCAGAAAGAACGGCGTCAGCCATCTTAAGAGCTTATGGCACAGGAATTGTGTTATTCTCAAAAATCCCGAGGAGAAGATAACATTAAATATTTTAAAAGTGGCTTTCCATCCCTGGGCAATAATCCTGATTTTTTGGTTAAATTGATCCAATGTGTTCGAACTTACTTTTTCTCTGGCTATGGCTCCGGGCTCGTAAATCA
Organism: Candidatus Auribacterota bacterium; assembly: GCA_016933315.1. Classification (GTDB taxonomy): domain Bacteria; phylum Auribacterota; class UBA6266; order UBA6266; family UBA6266; genus UBA6266. The sequence continues at coordinate 2,658 of JAFGBE010000125.1, read as the reverse complement.
CCTTGTAGCCGGCATTATACACTCTCATGGGATTAACAAAATCATCAGCAATATCACCTGCGATTTTGCTGTATAATGATTTCCTCATGGCGTATATCGACCCATTTGTGACAAGAAGCGACCCCAAAATGCTTTCTCTCTCCTTTAAATATTCTTCGTATTTCCAATAAATGTTTTCGCCCGACTCAACAGATGTGCCGTCAGAGCACATATACTTAAGCTTTCCGCAGACGCAACCTACGTTTTTCTCCTCAAAATGAGACTCTATCTTTTTAAGCGCATCTCTGTCATATAAAGAATTAGCGTCTGAAAAAACAAGGATTTCACCCTGCGCCAGCTCAACAGCTTTATTCAAAGCGGCAATTTTACCTTTTCGGGGATTCTGCTCAAAAACTTTTATTAAATCCGAATTAAATCCGCTAATGATACTTTTGGTGTTATCAGTACAGCCATCCAGAACAATCAAAACTTCCATCTTATTCCGGGGATATTCCATATCAAGGATATTTGAAACTTTCTGCTTTATTATATTTTCTTCATTGTAAGCAGGAACGACAAGCGTTATCGTCCTGCAGTCCGAACCTTTGTTCCCGGCAGGTTTCCTGCATGCCGGCATAAGAGTCAATATATTCAAAAGCAATGGATACCCCAGGTAAGGAAATACAACCAAAAAAATAAACATCCAGAATAAAAACTGCAGGTTCATAAAAACAACTGGCCTCTCATCCCAGCCACTCTTGATAACGGCTATTAATTATATTCACTATGCTTTTCCATGAATATTTCTCCGCAACATAATCGCGGCATTTGCGGCCTAGCTCGGCTATATCATAACCTTTTTTAATGAATTTCTCAATTCCACCGGCAATATCATCCGGAGAATTCCCATCGAAAAGGAATCCATCGCCTAACTCTTTCAGTATTTCTACAGTACCTCCTACCGGTGTCCCCAGCACACATAGACCGCTTGCCATGGCTTCGAGGGAAACCAAGCCAAAACCCTCCAGATGTTCTGTGGGAAGAATAAACAAGTCAGATGCCTGATAATATAACGGAAGATCCTCATTTTTGATTTTACCGGCCAATAATATGTCTTTTTCCAATTGATAACCGGCAATTTCGAAATTCAACCTATCCCTTAAAAACCCGTCTCCACCTATAACCAGATACATATCCCCAAAAATAGTTTTCAGCCTTTTAAAAGCAATTATTAAATTTTCCAAACCCATTCTTGCCACAAGCCTTCTTATGGTAAATAATATAAAAGCCTTCCGGGGTAATTTTAATTTTTCCCTTGCCAGTTCTTTTTCTTTGCCCCCCGCAACAGGTTTAAATGAATATATATCAACTCCGCCGGGTATAATATTGATTTTTGATTCATCTATATCCCTAAAATGCTTCATTATTTCATTTTTATTAAATTCACTTAAAACGATTATTCTATCCGCGCGCTTTAAATTAATATTCTCAATCGCATGCAGGACTTTCAACATAAAGCCCACCGGAATTATTCTGGAATACTTTTTCTTTTTGCTTTGGAGAAAAACTTCATGGAACATTGAAGCATGAAATGTGTATACATTAAGCTTCGCAGGATGCTTTAACATCATGTTATATGGCAAGGCAGGAAGGCAGGAATGGAAATTAATAACATCATAACCCCTTTTGAGTAATCTCCTGCAGCAAAAATAAGCCAGTAAGTTATATAAAGGCCTTTTTAAAAAAAGTAATTTACCTTTTGATGCGCTTTTATATCTAAAAACCTCTATTCCTTCAATCATTTCCTCTTTTTTAAATTTTAAATCAAAATTCGGGCATATTACCGTAACCTTATTTCCTTTTTCCACCAAACCCCTGCAAAGATTATATACATAGGTATGGATTCCGCCAAAACCGTCCGGATAAAAAGAATCTGTAACCATCAGGATATTCATAAAGCCAAGTCCCTGTAAAGCTTCTCGTAAGCTTTTATCATGCTATCTATGGAATATTTCTTGTTAACATAATTCCTGGCATTTGCTCCCATATCTAACCTTCGATTTTCATCGCCAAGCAATTCCAATATCGCATCCGACATTAAACCGATATTTCTGGGCTTAATTAATACACCAAGCTTATCGTTCTCGACAATCGAAGGAATGCCTCCGATATCTGTAGCAATAACGGCTTTACCGCAAGCCATGGCCTCCAATAAAGACAAACCAAAAGCTTCCTTCTGGGATGGCAGCACAAAAATATCAAAAACCGATAACACCTCTTTTATTTCCTCTATACTTCCTGTAAAAATAATCCTGTCTGAAAGGTTGTTTTTGAAAACCCATCTCTCCAGTTCCTTTTTGACAGGGCCATCCCCTATGATGATAAATTTTACATTTCTGCGCGTTCTGCAAACTTCTTTTGCCGCTTTTAAGAGGTAAATATGCCCCTTTTCCGGGCTTATTCTGCCGATTGTCCCTATAACCATGTCTCTTTCATCAAAACCGATTTCCCTTTTCTTTTTTAAAATATCTGTTTCCCGGCTAAACTCTTCTATCTTTATCCCATTGGGTATCACCAATAATGCATCCTCTCTGACTTTGCCTTTCAAGAAATGCGCAAGAGCGTCAGAAACAGCGACTATTTTATCAAAATACCGCAGGATATACCGGTCCAGTATTT
>JAFGBE010000124.1 GCA_016933315.1 Candidatus Auribacterota bacterium | reverse complement strand
CAAAAAACTGGAGCCACATGCTCTGGAACGGCACAAAAGAAGACGACGCCACCGAGTGGGGGCAGTTGATAATAAAATAAAAAATATTTTAACCACAGATGTTCCCACCTGCCTGCGGCAGACAGGGATTCACACAGATAGGCAACAATAATAAAACATAAATTATTAATATTTACCGGTGTTTTTAAGTATTTTTATCTGTGATTATCTGTGGTATCTGTGGTAGTAGATTTCCAGAGTTTTTATTTTAAGCTTACTGTCTGTTATTTTGCTCTCCCGCTTGACATATACGGAGTTCTGATATATATTCAATTGCCTTTGTTCTTTCTCGGGGGTGATCCGGCTTCGACTGAGATACTGAAACGGAAGCTGCATGTGGAGGTTGCAGGGAGGCCTCCTAAAACACCTTGCAAAATATAACTGCAGACGAACAGTTAGCCTTGGCTGCTTAAGACAGCCACGTTCTTAAAGCTCAGCCTGCGGGGCTTTAAGGGCGACCATAGCAGGCTCGCCTCTTTTTAAGCTGTCCCATTAAAAAGCGGTTAAATTCGCCGGGGCTGGCATTTATGGTTTTTAGTCCGGTTTAAGCCCTGAATGCGAGACCAAGGAACCGGAAGAAACATGTGGTATGCTGCCGTGAATTTATTTCAGGACGCGGGTTCGACTCCCGCCACCTCCACCAGTCCCGCTTTCGGCCCTTAGGAATCTAAAAGATTCCAAGGACTTTAGTCCCGGGAATTTTACAAATTCCACGGGGCGGGACAGAGCAATTGTTCTATTTTCATTAACCTGAACATCAATCTCAGTCTTCACTTTAACTCTTCATCTGCTAAACTAATCAACTGCAGAACTATTTAACTTAACGATATCCTTGCCCATATGCGGTGCTTTCCCGTATAATATAGAGAAACTTGCGGGGAAAACGCTTGGTTAAAGTATCCAAAAAGATAATTCTCATAGCTCTGCTTCTGCTTGTTTTTTTCATAGTCAACGGTTTTTTTCTTTTAATGATAACCAATTATATAAAGTATGACGCCAGGATTGTGAATTATACGGGCATAGTAAGGGGTTCGATACAACGGGCGGTGAAACTTGAATTATGCGGGAAAGACGCCGGAGAAATAAAAGAAAAAACGGATATTATCCTTGAGCTCCTGCTCGAAAAGAATTACAGGTTCAGATTATACGGCATTAAGGACAAGCCGTTTTTTGATTCGATACATGAATTGAAGGATAAATGGGATATTCTAAAAGGCAAACTGGATGCGTATAATAAGAGCAGGGACAGCCGCGTCCGGACGGACATATTTGTATTAAGCGAAGAATGCTGGAGCCTGGCAAACACCTCGGTTTTTGAAGCCCAGTTTGTTTCCGAATCGAAATTCAGATATATGAATTTCGTGTTGCTCGGCAGCATAGTAAATCTTTTTCTGATAATACTGATAATCTTGATGGTGAAAAAATGGGTGCATGACAAACTCGAATTTTCCGCAGTGTACGATAGCCTGACAAAATGTTATAACAGGGCGAGTTTCTATTCGCATCTTAAAAATGAGATAAGAAGGGCTGAAAGATACAGCTCATCTCTTTCCGTCATTATGCTGGATGCGGATTATTTTAAGGAGATCAATGATAATTACGGGCATGATGTAGGTGATTCCGTTTTAATGGGGGTTGCCGATATTTGCCAGAAAAGCATAAGAAAAAATGATTATTTTGCGCGGGTCGGGGGGGAAGAGTTTGCGATTATTGCCCTGGAAGCTACGCTAAAACAGGCTTTTATAATCGCGGAGAAACTGAGGATAGTCCTGAGCAAGCATATTTTCAGGTACAATCTTCATGTTACGGTCAGTTTAGGTGTGGCGCAGTATGTAAAAGGCGATACTGAGGATGATATTATGAAAAGGGCCGATATCGCCTTGTATAAGGCAAAACATAACGGAAGAAACCGCGTAGAAATGGAAGTCTGATAAACTCCCGTACTCACTTATCAATCGTGTTATTTTGTGGTAAAATTATAATTTAGATTAGTCTTTCCATGGTGCTAGATGACGGATTTTACTAAAAGACTGCTGGAATCAACCAAAGACGGTATATGTGTATACTGTTATGATACGGGGAAGATAATATACGCCAACCGTGGACTTGCCGAGATCCTGGAACTCAATCTGAGTCCTTCCAGGATATGCGGGAAACTGTTTGACAACATAATAAAAATCCCTCCGAACCAGAAATCGATAAGCCGGCTGCTCGCCAGGAAGGATGCAATCAGAGGCATGGAGTATAATTTTCACACCTTGTCCGGAAAAGAAAAATGGGCAACCTTAAACGCTTCTTTTGAAAAGGACGGGCAAAACAGGAAAACCGTGGAAATAATCCTGCGTGATATCACCGAACAGAAAATCACCGCCCGGACTTTAAGGGATAATATAACAAGGTTCCGTGATTTGCTGAATAACATGATCAGCGGGGTCGCTGTTTTTAAGGTTGTCGGAAACGGGCGGGATTTTATATTCAAGGATTTTAATAAAGCGGCCGAGAAAATCGAAAAAATCGACAGGTTGAATGTTATAGGAAAAAGCGTTGCCGATGTTTTTCCCGGAGCCGAAAAGTCCGGGATCATAAAGGCTTTAAGAAAAGTCTGGAGGACAGGCCTTCCCGTGAGAAGCCAGTCCCTGTATTACAGCGACAGGAGAATAAAGGGATGGAGGGATAATTATATTTATAAACTGGCCTGCGATGACATCGTGGCAATATATAATGATATAACGGATAAAAAGGTGGCTGAGGAGAGATTGCGCAATTCCGAGAGCAGGTTTACGGATTTGTGGGAGAATGCGCCTGTCGCTTATCACCTGCTGGATGAAAAAGGGATAATACTCGCAGTCAACCGGACGGAAGCGAATATGCTTGGGTACAGCCCGGAGGAGATGATAGGCAGGTCAATTTTTGATTTCGTGCTTGATGAACAGAAAAAAGACGCTAAAGCGCGGTTCAGGAAAAAAATAACCGGGCATAAAATTCCGAAGTCGGAGAACCGCGTGTATGTAAAGAAGAATGGGTCCAGGATATACGTTATTATTGATGATGTGCTTGAGTACGATGCCGCCACGGGCAATATATGCGGTATGCGCTCTACCATGGTCGATGTGACAGGGCAGAGGTACAAGTCTGAACAGTTTATAAAGTTCCAGGAAACGATTTTAAAGCTCGGTAAAATCGATTTTTCCGATATCAGCGCGGCTCTGGAGAAAATAACGGAGATGGACGCGCATGCGCTGAAGACAGACCGCGTAAGCATATGGTTCTTTAATGATGAACATACGGAAATCATCTGTGAAAACCTGTTCCTGTCCGCTAAAGCTGTCCACGAGAAAGGCAAGAAACTGACTATCGATAAATATCCCAGGTATTTCGAGTCTTTGGAAAAAAACAGGTGTATCGCCGCCTATGATGCCGCAAATGATGAAAGAACCGCTGAATTCTCGGGCTATCTTAAAGAGCACGGTATAAAATCGATGATGGATGTGGCGGTAAGGCTTCACGGCAAATTGGTGGGTATAATTTGCCATGAACATGCGGGCCGCAAAAGGAAATGGACTATCGAAGAGCAGAATTTTGTTTCTTCAATTTCAGACTATATGTCGCTGGCCCTTGAGACGATTTATCGCAGAGAAGCCGAAGACGCCCTTAGGGAATCGCAAATCCAATACCGTTCGACGATAAACTCCCTGACGGATGCATTACATGTCGTTGATGGAAACCTTAGTGTTTTACTGGCCAACAATACGATGGCTTCATGGAACAAGCGATTTGGATTGAAGACGGATATGGTGGGCCGCAATCTTCTGGAAATCTATCCTTTTTTGAGCGAGAAGGTAATTGAGCAGTATAAAAAAGTTTTTAAGGAAGGGAAGCCCGTAATAACGGAGGAGAAAAACCTGTTCGGGACGGAAACCATCGTTACCGAGACATGGAAAATCCCCATCATAGAAAAGGGACAGGTCAGGAAGGTGATAACAGTATTGAAGGATATTACCGACCAGAGAAAACTGCAGGATGAATTGCTGAAAGCGCAGAAACTCGAGTCTATAGGAGTATTGGCCGGCGGGATGGCGCATGACTTTAATAATATCCTGACTGCCATACTGGGAAACATCTCCCTTGCCAAGATTCAATCGGATACGGGCGGCAAACTGTATGAATTCCTTGATGAGGCGGAAAAAGCTTCCTTAAGCGCAAAAAAAATCACCCAGCAGTTCCTCACTTTTTCCAAGGGCGGGAAACCCATCAGAAAACTTGTCTCTCTTTCCGGCCTGATAAAAGATGCCATCTCTTTATCCGTGAGAGGCTCTAACGTAAAATGCGATAGAAGGATTTCAAAGGACCTGTGGCCGGTTAAAATAGATGAAGGGCAGATCAGCCAGGTTATAAGTAATATTGTCATCAATGCCGAGCAGGCAATGCCGGATGGCGGGAAAATCAGGGTGACAGCGGAAAATATCGTTCTTAAAGAAAATGAACTGCCTAACCTTAAAAAAGGCAAGTACGCGAAAATAATGATTTCCGATAAGGGAACCGGTATTAAAGAGGAATATATAACTAAGGTCTTTGACCCTTATTTCACGACCAAACAAAAGGGATTGGGACTGGGGCTTGCCACTTCTTATTCGATTGTGCGCAACCATGACGGACTCATTACCGTGGAATCAAAGCCCGGGCAGGGCTCGGCTTTCACGGTTTATCTGCCCGCTGTTTCCGGAGTCGGGAAGAAGCACAGCAGCAAGAACAGGATATATAAAAGCAAAGGCCGGGTACTGTTTATGGATGATGAAGATGGTGTCAGGAGGATTGCGAAAAGGATGCTGGAATATATAGGATATAATGTTGATCTCGCCAGAGATGGGACGGAAGCTTTGAAAAAATACAAGCGTGCCATGTCCTCCGGGCAGAAGTTTGATGCAGTTATTATGGATTTGACGATCCCGGGCGGTATGTCAGGGAAGGAAGCGGTGAAACACCTTAAAAAGATTGATTCAGGCGCAAAAGTGATTGTTACGAGCGGATATTCTTTTGACCCCGTGATGGCTAATTTCCGCAAGTTCGGTTTTGAGGATTACCTTATCAAGCCTTTCAAATTGCATGATTTAAGCAAGATACTGCATAAAGCCGTTTCACAGGATTGATTTTTTGCTGTTTTTCCCGTGATTCCCGGCTGGAACACAGTCTACCGGCAGGACGGAAGCACAATCTAAATAAAATATTTGTTATATACATAAAAAATGGTAAAATGTTCGGTTAGTTT
>JAFGBE010000123.1 GCA_016933315.1 Candidatus Auribacterota bacterium | reverse complement strand
GAATCCTTGTCGTTGATGCAATCCATAATAAGAGCTGAGAGGTGCAGCGTTAAGAACAACACTTCCTTCATCAAGAAATTTAAAAAAGAGTTCTCATACTAAAAGCGGTCTAAAAAAGCACGTCTTGCAAGGGGTGATTCTGTAATGGAAAAAGTCAGTTATGATAATTTGCCTGAAGGTATCGGAAGCCACTACGAATTGATAATTTTAGCTTCTAAAAGAGCGCAGGCTCTTTGTGACGGGGCCAGGCCTTTGGTTGAAAATACCAGTAAGAGGAAATTCATTGATATAGCCCTGGAAGAGATTAAAAAAGGTAAGATAGTAAATGCGGCAAGTCTCGGCAAACAAAAAGATGTTAAAAAATAAGAAGATTATTGTAGGAATTACCGGTTCAATAGCGGCTTATAAAACACCCCTGCTGGCAAGCCTTCTGGTGTCCGAAGGAGCGAAAGTCAAAACTGTCATGACCGGCAATGCCGGATTTTTTGTGGGGAAATTGACTTTCAGGACTTTGACGAAAAACCCTGTTTATTCCGATTTATTCGATCCGGATGCGGATTTTGACCCTGAGCATATTGCGTTGGCCGATTGGTGTGACCTGCTGCTGATTGCTCCCGCTACAGCGAATATAATATCCAAAATCGCCGCCGGTATATGCGACGACCTCCTTTCCACGCTTGCGTTGTCGGTAAAAAGTGAAAAAACGATGATAGTTCCCGCAATGAATTCAAAGATGTGGCTGAAGCCCGTGACTAAAAGAAACGTCGAAGCTTTGAAAAAGGACGGTTGCTTGTTCTCCGGCCCCGCAAAAGGCCGCCTGGCCTGCGGCCAGGACGGCGAAGGGCGTATGCCGGAACCCGCGGATATTTTGCGCGCGGTAAGGGATTATTTTGGATGAAAGTTCTTTTAACCGGAGGGCCGACAAGGGAGTATATCGATGCTGTCAGGTGTATAACCAACAGGTCTTCCGGAAAAATGGCGAAAGCCCTGATAGGCGCTCTTTTAAAAAACAGGCATAAAGTGACGGCCGTATTGGGGCCGTGCGGCATTGAATGCCCGAAAAACGTTAAGGTCATCGGCGTCGAGACGGCCGGCGAGATGAGAAAACATGTTATAAAGGAAGCCGCGCGCGCTGATGCGGTGGTTATGTGCGCCGCTGTCGCGGATTATGCCCCTGTCAGAATGTCAGCCGGCAAAATAAAAAAAAGAGGGGGATTCCTGACGCTGAAGTTGAAGGAAACGCCCGATATACTTGCAGAACTCGGCGGTAAATACGGAGAAAACAAAATCATAGTGGGATTTGCGGCTGAGACCGGCAAAGTCGAAGAAAACGCGCTGAAGAAGCTTAAAAACAAGAAATGTGATATGATTATTGCCAATAAAGTCGGCCGAAAAGGCCCCGGATTTGATTCAGGAATGATAGACGCGGTTATTCTGTTTAAGGACGGCCGCAAAAATCGAATTGGAAAAATATCGAAAAATAGATTAGGATATATTATTGTTAAAGAAATCGAGAAACTGAACGAAGCTTGAAAATAAATAATTTATTCGGAGGACAAGATGGCTGAGTATTATAAAAACGAAGTGAGAACCGGATTAATGGTCATTATCTGTTTGGCCCTGTTGATCTTTCTTATAACATCGGTGGGGGATTTCCATTTTTTTGAAAAACCGTATGAAATCAAGATTATTTTTTCCTCTGTCAGCAAGCTTGAGGAAGACGCTCCCGTAACATATGCGGGGGACGGTATAGGAAAAGTTACCAATATCAGGATACTTACCCCGCAGGAAAGGGAAAAGTATTGTGGATTGTATGATAAAAAATATAATTGCGAAGTGACCCTGCAGGTTAACTACGGCGTCCACATAGAAGAAGATGCTTTGCCGAGAATAGAAACAATGGGATTTTTAGGAAGCAAGTATATAAACTTTTCTCCCGGAAGCCAGGGCCAGACTTTTCTTAAAGCCGGCGCCAGAATAGTGGGGCTGGAATCCATAGAGATGGGGACTTTGCTTGAAGAGGTCCAGGTCAAACTGCATACTCTCGGCGATAAAGTCGAAGGACTCCTGGATTCGTCCAAGCAGCTTGTCAATGATGCTGATTCGATGCTGGCGGAGAACAGGGAAGACATAAGGAACACGGTTCAGGAAATAAAGAGCAGCGCCCAGAATATCAAGAGCATAACGAAGAAGATAGATGATGATATCGGCGATATTATGGATAACACGAAGATTTTCACCGCTAAAATAGCCGATAAGCCCAATTCCATTGTCTGGGGTTACAAAGACAAAGGCGACCATCCCTCTGTTGACAGGGACCTCGGCCGGCCCGGCGGCAGCGATAGAAGAGTTACTCCCAGCAGGACATCTCCTAGGATAAACGACAGCGAGGACGAGTCAAGGAACCAGGGATACCTGATGGGTAATTAAAGGAACTTACTTTTTGTCCGAGCTTTTTTCCTTATAGGCATGTTCGATTTTCTGCGAAATATCCCTGTAGTTTATGTCGACTTCATATATCTGTTTGAAATGCTCAATGGCTTTGTCCCAGTCCTGCATTTCCTCATAAGTTGTCCCCAGGTTATAAACGACCTCTTTTTTCAGGGCGTCCATCTCTTTCATGCCCTGGATCGCTTTCTGGAACTGGTTTATCGCCATATCGTACATTTTCTTGGCCTGGAAGCACAATCCCAGGAAGTTCATCGCGCGCGTCCTTCTCTGGGGGTTCCTGACGGCAAGCTGGAATTCCGCTATGGCTTTATCGTATTCCCCGAGTTTTAAATATACGTTTCCCAGGTCGTACCTCAGTATCATATCATTGGGATACTGGGCCACTTTTTCAGTCAGGTCTTTGAGGATAAAGTTATTTTTGTTATTTTTTATGCGTTTCAGTTCGAATTGCAGGTCGCCGCTTTCGGGAGATTGCTGCAGTTTCTTTTCAATATCTTTTATATCCTTGTCAAAGCGTTTGACGGTAACGGTCGTCAGTTCGCGTTTAATTGATATATCCCCCTGGTCAAGCCGCGCGGCGGCTTCAAGCGTGTTTATTGCTTTGTCGAAATCTTCATTTTCCACATAGAGGTCTGAAAGCTTCCTGTGCAGGTTGATGTTTTCGGGCTGAAGCTGCAGCTGTTTCTCGGCATTTGCGATAAGCAGTTCGAGGTCATCTTCAGTCTTGACCATTTTAGCTTCTTTTTCAAGTATTTCCGCTTTTTCTCCATCGCGGATTTTTGACCTGTATGTACTTGTGTCGTCAAGTCCGCCTCTGGCGATGGTGCCGAGCGCGGCAAGGTCCTTTAAGCCCTTGTTCACATCCTTGTCCGTCGGGTAATATCTTAATATTTCTTCGAAACAGGTGCGGGCCCTGTCAAGGTCTCCTATTGAGCGGTATATCCGCGCCAGCGTTTTCAGGACCATTGCGTTTTTCGGCTTGATTCTCCTGGCTTTCTCATATGAATCTATCGCAGTAAATATCATGCCGTCCTCTCCGCTCATTTCGGCGGCGCTTGCAAGCTGTATAAGGACAGAGACATTTTTAGGGTTGTGCTTCAGTATGTCTTCGGCTTTTGACATCACGCCTCTCCAGTTTTTTTTCTGGAGTTCGACTGACAGGGATATTTGTACAGGAAAAGTGCTGATAAAAGCGATTATTTTTTTTACGATCTCGAATTTAG
>JAFGBE010000122.1 GCA_016933315.1 Candidatus Auribacterota bacterium | reverse complement strand
TTATCTTGCAGTCAGTAACACAAGACGTATTATTAACCCAGGTGAGCTATAAGCATTGTAGCGATATCCTCGTACTCCTTATCGCAGGTTTTTGAGAATTTTACGCCGGTCATAAAAAGCTGTTTCCCCTTGAGGTCGAGAGGCCTTGACCATATTGTTTTTCCCTTGAGCTCAATGGCATTAATCATGTCTTTTGACTTAAAAGAAAGTATTACATTTAGATCCTGATCCAGGGACATTGCGCTTATGATTTTGGCGCCCGCCCGCGATATATCCGATATATGCACATGTATGGGTTCGCCTTTGCTGAGAAGCCCCTTTTTGAAGACTTTTATAGTCCCCGAGATCTTTAAACGCTGAAACCTGCGCCTTTCGCCTTTCATAAACATAAACCTGCTCTGCTTTCCTTACTTTCTAATTTCCAATATCTTACGATAAAACCTGGGGAATTATTTGTCAAGATATAATGTTTTATGTTGAAAGTTTCCCTTTAAATGCAGTAGTATATCTAACTTAAGTTTAAAATTAAACGGAATTATTATGGAGTATCAGAATGAAAATATTACTTGCGGGACTTGGAAGATGGGGAAGCAACCATTTAAGAATACTTAAAATGCTCAACGCGGAAGTTTTTGTCGCGGACCCTTCCAGACAGTCGAAAAAATGCGCGCTGGAGAACAATGTCCCTGAAGAGAATTTTTCCGGTTCTTTCGAAGATTTTATCGATAAAGTGGATGCTGTGGATATTGTCACTCCCGCCGATACCCATTATTCCCTCTGCTTGAAAGCCATGCAGAAAGGGAAGGATGTTTTTGTCGAAAAACCTCTTACATTGAAATCATCGGAATGCAGAAAGCTGTCTGAGACAGCCGAAGAAAAAAAACTGATCCTTCAGGTTGGGCATGTTTTCCGCTTTGACCCGGCTACGGCGTTTATGCTCCGGCAGATAAAAGAAGGGGTTCTGGGAAAAATCCAGTGGATGATAGGGAATTTTTACGGTTTTAAAAGGCCGAGGATGGATGCGGGAGTTACATGGTCTGACTCGCTGCATTTCATCGATTTGTTCAATTATCTTATTGGAAGCGTGCCGAAAAAAGTCTTGGCCCGGCTTAAAGATAACCTGGGCCGGGACATGGATGATGCTTCATGGGTATCCCTTATATATGAGAATGCGGAAGCTGAGGTGAGAGCAAACTATTTTCGCCCGCATAAAAAAAGAGAGGTTGTCATAATCGGCTCTAAGGCTACGCTGGAGTGTGATTTCAGTTCTTCTCAGGATAAGATCAGGATATACAAGAATACGCATATAAGAAATGAGAACACATGGGTTGCGACGCAGGGAGAAGTCATTACGCAGGAAATAATGCAGGCGGAGCCCCTTGTGCTTGAGTTGAAAAGTTTCATTGATTGTGTAAAGAACAGGGAAAAGCCGCTGGCCGGAGGGTGGGACGGCTATAACGTTGTAAAAGTGGTTGAGGCGGCGTATGAGTCCTCAATGTCCGGCAGGATTGTCGATTTAGCTTGAAAGAAAGGGCCAGGAAATGGAAAAAATACCGTTGTCAAAAGCGTATGATTCAGAAGAAATCCGCAATGGCGTGCTGAAGGTCATTGATTCGGGTAATTTTATTTTAGGGCCGGAGTCAAAGTCATTTGAAAAAGAACTTGCCGGTTACCTGGGCGTAAAAAGGTTTGTCCTTTCAAATTCATGGACATCAGCGGTGCATCTTCTATTGAAAGCGATGAATATAGAGGAAGGAAAGGAAATCCTCCTGCCGTCCCTTACCGCTTTCCCTTCCGTAGAACCCATATGCCATGTCGGGTTAAAGCCGGTTTTTGTTGATATTGATGAGACTTACTGTATGGATCCCGAAGACCTAAAGAAAAAAATAACTCCCAAATCCGCAGGGATTCTGCCCGTTCACCTGTACGGGCAGGCCGCCGACATGGAAAGTATAATGGCTATTGCCCGGGAAAAAGGATTGTTCATAATCGAAGATTGCGCGCAGGCAATCGGAGCGAGATATAAAGGGAAACGGACAGGCAGCCTTACGGTAGCTTCAGGGTTTTCATTTTACCCGTCAAAAAACCTTACTGTCTACGGCGACGGGGGAGGGATTGCCACAAATGACGATTCTCTTGCCGATGAAGTTGCTGCGCTTAGGAACCACGGCAGAAAAAGCAAATTTTTCAATGACGAGATCGGCTTCAATATGAGATTTAACGAGATTCAGGCGGTTGTCGGCCGGTGCCAGCTCAGGGTCATCGATGAACTGAACGAAAAAAGAAGAAAACATGCGGAAAGATATTCATCTCTGCTTAAGGGAGTGGTAAAAGTCCCCGAAATCAGGAAGTCATCGGAGCATGTTTTTCATATGTATGTGATAGAGGTCAGCGAAAGGGATAAACTCAGGGATTTCCTTAAGCAGAAAGGGATAGGGACCGGTATACATTATCCCGTTCCCGTTCATAAGCAGCCGGCGGTAATAAATCTTTTCGGAGAGGTGTCATTGCCTAAAACGGAAAAGGCGGTTAATAGGATATTATCGCTTCCGATGTTTCCGGCCCTGACCGAAAAAGAGATCGATTTTGTGGCGGGATGCATAAAGGAATTTCTTGGCAGGTAATATGAAAAACGCTGAAACAGGCATATATCTTTCAATATGCGTTCCCGTTTTTAACGAGGAAGACAATATCCCCATTCTGGTGGACCGCATTGCCGGGGTAATGGAAAAGGAAAGTTGCAGGTATGAAATAGTCATGGTGGATGATTGCAGCACGGATAATTCGTGGAAAGCTATGGCTGAAGCAAAAAAGAAATGCCCTCACCTGAGATGCCTCCAGTTTGAGAATAATTCGGGGGAAAGCGCGGCCGAGGACGCTTCGCTTAAAGCTTCCAGAGGCAAAATCCTTATGACTATCGACGCCGACCTCGAAAATGAACCGGAGGATATTCCTGCATTCCTGGAAAAAATAAGGGATTTTGATTGCGTTTGCGGAACCAGGGTCGGCAAAAGGAAAGACGGCTTTGTTAAAAACATGTCTTCGCGGACGGCGAATTTTATCAGAAACGGCATATTGCAGGATAAAATCACCGATGCCGGGTGCACCTACCGCGCGTTCAGGAAAGAATGTTTTGAGAGCGTTGTTATGTATAACGGCTTTCACCGTTTTCTCCCGACGCTCTTTAAAATGAAAGGTTTTTCTGTCGCTGAAATACCCGTCGGCCATTCGAAAAGGATGTACGGAAAATCAAAATACGGCGTGTGGAACAGGCTTTTTAAATCTTTTGCCGATATGCTGGTGGTCAGGTGGATGAAAAAACGGATGCTTAATTATTCAGTGAAACAGGAGATATGAAATGAGCCAGATAGCGAATTATTTTTTTGATATAGTAGGCAAGCTGAAAAGCCCCTGGGCGATAATAGGGGCCGTGGGCATGATTTGCTTCAGTTCCAGGTTTCTTGTCCAGTGGATAGCGAGCGAAAAAAAGAAACAGAGCGTTATCCCGGTTTCTTTCTGGTATCTAAGCATTATAGGGAGTGTCCTTCTCCTTGCGTACGGGCTTTTCTACGTCAGGGACCCGTTTTTTATCCTTGGCTATCTTTTCAACAGCCTGGTGTATTTCCGCAATCTGTACTTCATTTATAAGAAAGGCGTCGTTTGACCCGTCAATATTCAG
This sequence comes from Candidatus Auribacterota bacterium, assembly GCA_016933315.1. Lineage (GTDB taxonomy): Bacteria > Auribacterota > UBA6266 > UBA6266 > UBA6266 > UBA6266. Next base: position 19,120 of record JAFGBE010000122.1, on the reverse strand, counting down.
AATACGGTAAAAGAAGTTGAAGAATTTTTTGTCAAACTACAAATCCGAGATACTGGTAATCACCGTAATTTTTATCCTCACTTCATTTGCGGGATATTGGAATATTCCCGTTGAGAGGACGCAGGAAGCAAGGGTTGCCGTTACGGCCAGGGAGGCATTGGAAGACGGCAATTGGCTTATTCCCACGCTTAACGGCGTTCCGAGATTGAAGAAACCTCCTCTTATGACATGGATAGTCGCCCTGTCATATAAGTTTTTTGGAAAAATAAATGAGTTCAGCGCCAGATTTCCCTCTGTTTTATTCGCTTACGTCGCCGCTTTGGGCATTTTCTTTCTCGGGGTGAAGCTCTTCGGAAGACTGGAAGCCACGGTTTCGTCGCTTGTAATGATAACGGCGTTTCAATTCATAAAACATTCGCGGCTGGCTGAAATCGATATGGCTCTTCTGCTTTGTGTCCTGTTTACCAAGATGTTCTGGTATCTGGCATTTTCCTCGCAGAGGAGGAAACGGTTATTTTATATTTTGGGGTATATCGCCGGCGCCGTGGCTGTTAATCTCAAAGGCCCGGCGGGTTTTGTTATCCCTTTTATATCTTTTCTGACCCTGCTTTTGCTGCTGAAACGGTTTGATGAAATTAAGAGATGGCTTGATCCGGCAGGCATATTGCTGTGCATTATCCTGAGCTCAAGCTGGTATATGGCCGCTGTATTACAGGAAAAAAAAATAGCGTCTGCCGTATTCAAGGATGAACTTGAAATAGCGTTTATTAAGGGGATAGACCACCCGGGCCCGTTTTATTACTATCTTTATACCCTTTTTATCTGTTTTGCCCCCTGGACGGTATTCATGTATGCGGCGGCTTTTTTTGCGTTGATAAAAAAGGGGAAAAACAGGGAAATACTTTTCGTCCTGGTATGGTTTTTTGTTTCTCTTGTGCTTTTGTCCTTAACCCCTAACAAACAGCCCCACTATGCATTGTTGGGCTTTCCCCCGATGGCGCTTATAACAGGATGGTTTGCCGGCAATATTGCCGCGCGCAGGAACGCGAAGAGATATGTTGTAATAATAACCTGCATACTTGTGTCGGCCGTGACCGCAGGAGCGCTTGCCGACTCTTTCTTCCTTCACAAAAAAATATATCCGGATTCTTCTTTTAAGGGCTTGGCGGATGAGATAAAGAAGGACCGGATAGATATCCGGGATATATACACCTATAAGTTTATGAACGCCGAACTCATTTTTTACCTGGGCCGGCCTATCCCGAAAATAAAATCTGATGAGATTAAACGGTTTTATGAACATGGCGGGAACATCTACATAATAACCCGGGCGGAAGATATTCCTGAGCTGCCTCAGGGACGGGAGCTTATAAGATACCGCTATGACGGCAGGATTTACGTTCTTCTTTCTATATAGATTTCAGCGCCGATTTTGCGGCTTCTATACCGCTTGCCATTTCATAGTCCACAAGCCCCGGAACGGCCGGGAGTTCGCATAAATGTATATTCTTTATCTGCCCCAGGTAATTTTTAATCAGGTTTATTTTATCTTCATATCCGGTTTCGCGGACGGGGAAAACTTCCTCAAACCTTTGCACGCTTCCCTTTATAAGCAGCTTCGGTTCCGAAAGGTTCATTATTTTCAGTTCGTATAGGGCCTTGTTTATAATTTCTTCATCGGTTTTTCCCCATAACCCGTCTTTGGTTTCACAGAAATATAACAAGGTTATTCCGGAACGCGTATCTTTCCTTCTGGTGTTAGAGAAAAAATGGACTATCGAAGCGTCTATTTTGGGATTGGATATAAGTACGGGTCCGCGCCCGGGCCCGGCCTGAGCGTTAACGATGAGATTGGCGCATAAAAGATTCCTTGAGCGCAGGCCTGAAGATGCATCCCTGATGTTCTGTGGTATGAGGGATACAATTGAATTTACAAGGTTATAAGCCGGACACGCCAGAACAAGTCTGCAGGGGAAATAGTCTTTGGAGCCTACCAGTATCCTCGTAACTTCATTCCGGGCAATCTCAGTTTCTTTAAGGGATGATTCAAATATAAATTTCACGTTTTTGCGTTTTAAAGACGAAAAGAGCTTATCGATCAATTGCAGAGGCTCTTTATCCGGGTAAAAAGAGCCGCTTCCCTTGGTAAAACCGTTTTCCCCTATCGGGGACATAAAAGAAGCAAGGTTTGCCCATAGGGAAGGGCTCAGGTCCTTGCCGGATGAGCCGAACATTTTTTCCAGGAAGCCCTTTATAAAAAGCCCGTATAATTCTTTGCCGACGCGGTTTGCCGCAAGGTCTTCCAGTGTTTTTCCCGAAATCCTCGTCGGGTTTCCGGATTTCTTAAACAGAAAAGACAGGCTTCCGGATAGGCCCAGGAGGCTTATCGCGGATATGAAGTTTTTAGGATATGTTTTTAACCCGGCTTCAGTAAAAAATCCGGGGCGGAAGCATTTTGATTTTATACCTCTGGGATAAAGCTCCCTCGACATTTTGAGCGACTCAGGAGACTGAAATGTAAGGTTTTTGGGGTATACATCGAAGATATTTTCGCCGGATTTGACGGACTGAAATACCCCGCCGGGGGTTTTTGCCCGGCTGAATACTACTGGGGTGATACCTTTTTTACAAAGATAGTAAGCTGCCGATAATCCGCAAAGACCGGCTCCGGCTATTACAACGGCTTTACCCTTATTATTTTCCATAATATATAACGATAGAATATGCCGCGGACTGCCATGGAGATTTTCCGTAAAATTTATACAATATCCGCTTCCTGAAGCCCTAAAAGGGAGCAGGTTTCTTTAACGAGTTTTTCCTGAGCGGGCGCAAAAGACTTATCGGAACAGGAAAGTTTTTTTATTGCCGCGAGCATGGACAGCTTTTCTGGGGCGGTATAGGATTCATTTATCCTTTCTATTATTTCCACACCGGGCGATTTTTCCATTTCGACGGAGATAAAATGGTATATTTCGTCTATATCGTCTTCACTTTCTCCTTTTGACTGCAGGAAATCGTTCAGGCAGTTGATTTCTCCCATCGCAACGGAACCGTCAGAAGCAGTCATCAGAACCCACAAAAGGGAGATGTCTTTTATCATGTCTTTCCCTTTGTTTTTAACGGGTTTTTTTTCGTCTTTTCCTGTTTTCATCGTAATTAATTATACTTCTTTTGATTGGATATGTAAAATTAAATAGTGATTTTTAAATACCTTGACAGTATAGTATTTAATGTAATACTATTTCTAGCCGTTTTAAAAACTTTGGGCCAGATAGCTCAGTAGGTAGAGCAGAGGACTGAAAATCCTTGTGTCGGCGGTTCGATTCCGTCTCTGGCCACCATTAAATATTTCCGGCCCGCTTATCTGGAGCCCACGATCAGACTTGAACTGATAACCTGCGCATTACGAATGCGCTGCTCTGCCGATTGAGCTACGTGGGCATCGGGATTGAGCAAGAATATATACCACAGCCGCAAATTTTTCAAGGCGAAAAAGTGTGTATTTTAAAAATCCCACACTCCCGGTATGTCAGCGCCGCAATATTCGCATTTCCCGTCTTTTATGTTATTGGTTTCGATATAATATCCCAATCTTTTTATTAATACGCGTTTGCAGTTGGGACAGTATGTGTCGGAAAGTTCTTCCCCTGCGACATTTCCTATATAAACATATTTTATGCCTTTTGATTCGGCTGTTTTTTTCGCCGCCAGGAGTGTCTTTACAGGTGTTGGGGGCTTATTTCTGAGCTGGTAGTGGGGATAAAACCGCGAGAAATGGACAGGCATTTCCGTGCCGATATTCGCCACGATCCAGTCGCACATGTCTTTTATCATTTTTTCGGAATCATTGACATTTGGGATTATCAGATTTGTCAGTTCGGTATGTATATTTTCTTCTTTGAGTATTTTGAAGGTTTTCAGCACAGGCTGCAGAGAGGAATTTGTATATTCGCTGTAAAAATTCTCGCTGAAGCCTTTCAGGTCTACGTTTGCGGCGTCTAGATATTTGCATAGTTCTCTCAGGGGTTCTTCCTCTATAAACCCGCAGGTTACCCATATTGTCTTCAACCCTTTCTGTTTTGCGAGTTTTGCCGTCTCAAGCATATATTCGTAAAACACGGTGGGCTCGGTATAAGTAAAGGCTATTGATTTGCAGCCTTCCTTCAGCGCATTTGATACAGCCTCTTCCGGCGTAATGTTAAAGTGGCGCGTGTTTTCGGGGTAAGCCTGGCTGATTTCCCAATTCTGGCAGAATATACAGCTTAGATTGCATCCTGCCGTGGCAAGCGAGAAGGACATGCTTCCCGGCAGGAAATGAAAAAGAGGTTTTTTTTCTACCGGGTCGACATGGATGGAAACCGGTTTGCCGTAAACCAGCGAGTAAAGTTTGCCTCCGTAATTGACTCTGACCCTGCAGAGCCCTCTCTGGCTGTCCTTGAGGACGCACCGGCGCGGGCAGAGACCGCATTGTACACTTCCGTTGCCCAGCTGGGAATAAAACATAGCTTCTTTTAGCGACAAATCCGCTTTCAGGGCGTCTTCCTTGTGAAAAATCGTTATCCTGTGAACCGACCCGAGCAGGGATGGCGCGGATTCTGTAAGACGGTTCCCGAAACCATACGCAATCAGGAACAGAACAACCGAAAATAAAAAAAAGACTGTAAGGGATTTCTTCATTTTTGAATATTTTTTTTCCTGCCGATAATTATATCCTGCCGGCGCCTGAAAAAACAAGCACAGCTTGAAGAAATACGGGAAATATCATTGTTTGTTCCTTAAGGAAGACAGCATCTTCTGGAAAGCTCCGGCGGGACAGAAGAATCTGCACCAGAACCGGTCAATGACAATAGATGACATAAGGGCCGCTATAACGATGGACCATGCTATAAGGTCACCCTTAAGGCTGAACAATGTTCCGAAAGGTTCGAATCTGCTTGAGGGAATGCGTATATTTACGGTGTAAGCGGCAAGGATGATGAAAAGAAGGATAAAACGCGCTTTGCCGAGCCGCCGCTCAAAAGGCTCCCGTATTATTATTTTCTTCCTGTTTAACCGGCCCAGGAAGGATTGCAGCGAGCCGAGAGGACAGATTGAGGAACAATAAAGGTTGCCGAATATAACCGTAAAAACGATAAGTGTTATTATGAATATAAACAGGGCTATATTATACTGCGACAGGACGCTGCCCGTTAAAAAATTTGCCAGGTGTTCGCCCGTTAACATTGTTTTTTTCCAGAAGCCCAGGATAATAAGGGAATATAGCATTGTAAAATAGCGCAGGGCTTCGCGTTTGAATAGCACATACAGGGAGGCCGTGATGAACGGGAAGACGATTGCTATAACCGATATGACAGATTTAAAATCAGGTTTTTCCCTTAGATGCACCGTGTCCTCGAAATAAATGGAAGCGCCGGCATAGGATTTAAGGAATGAGTCCAGTATTGCGGATGAGGAAATCGTTGCTCCCGAAACGGAATCCAGTTCGCTTCGTTTTTCCCGGAAATTCCAGGGAGATACACCTTGGAATTTTTCGAAAAAACCGGATTCTTTGATTAATTCGACATATGAAGCGGTTTCATTGTGTCTTATCAGTTTGAATTCTTCAACCGTCAGTCCCGGATCGGTTATGATGGCTGTCACCAGCTGGCCTCCGAAACCTGTAAATTTACCAAAGCCTTCGGAGATGATTATATAGCCTGTTATTTTACGGTCTTTATAACAGCAGAAAACGTAATCGTTAAACGGGCAGGCCTGTATGACATCCGACTCGGGAGCCAGAGATGTGATATCCTGCCGTCCGGGGGAATCAATACTCCTTGCTTCTATTATCTGGTTTTTGACCGTTGCGGCTCCCGTTATAAAAAAGTAGATGGCGATCAGTACTGAAATTGTGCGTATTGCGCCCGACAAAAACCGGATTTTAAACAGATAAATGCCGAATATGCATGGCAGCAGGACTAATGTTGTAGCGGTAAAGAATGAGATAAACATAATAATTCCATAAGTGGGGGAGGACAGCCTTAAAACAGCCGTTATTAAAAGCACAAATGGAGGGCACAGGTTGATTCCAGCCAAAAATCCAAGCAAAAGTGGCGTATAATATATACCCCTGGGAGTGTCCTCTCTGATACATGCTTTATGGGATGAGTTCCCGGAGTGTATAAGAAACAGGACCGCCGCGGCTGCGGCCATAAGAAGGATGCCTTTAAGCATCTGGGAAAGGGGAAAGGCAGAAATGTAATATCCTGTCAGCACTGTGAGTGTTCCGAAAAGCATATAAGCAGCAAATCTTCCCAGGGAAAACAGGGCGAAAATCACAAATGCCCGGGAAAGGCCTTTTTTCCCGCTGCAGGAGAAGACGGGAATCAGGAAAGGAATGCAGGTTACCCCGCATGCTATGCCTGTGGATATGCCAAGAATAAAACCTTCAAAAATATATCGGGCCATAGGAAAATAATTTAATAAAAGTTTATTTGAATTATCGCCTTTTAGTATAATATCAAAAGAGAAAATTAAATTCTTTATTATTTTGCGATGGCAGTTGTAAGGTTATATAAATGATCAAAGAGGAAACAGGAACGGTAATAAGCGTCGGCAAAGAAAGTATTGTGGTCAGGGTCGATGCCGCGGCCGGGTGTTCATCCTGCGGGATGTGCAGAGGCAGCAAAACTTCAGGCGAGATATCCTGCCGCAGTTATCCGGGCATCGAAAAAGGGGAAAGGGTAAAAGTCCGAATTAACACAACGGGGGGTTTTATCTCGGCGCTGTTTACTTTTTTTCTTCCGGCTTTTTTCCTCGTTTTCTTTCTAACTGCGGGCGAGAATATTTCCCGGAGCGCTGAAATCATGAGCCCGGCATCGGTCAAGCTCCTTTTTCTTGCCCTGGGAATCATCTCGGGCGGCGTATCCATGTATTCGGGAAATATGTTTTTGAAGAAAAGGGTGAAATACAGCCCTGAAATAATCAGCAGAATAAGCGGTTCCGGTATCAGCAAAGAAAAATAGACAGGAGGCCTTGATGGCAAAGATTGGCATTATCGGGGGGAGCGGTCTGTATAAAGTGGACGGAATCAGCGGAATAAAAGAAATAAAACTTGAAACCCCTTTCGGGTTGCCGTCTGATAATTTCATCACCGGCAAAATAGATGGATTTGAAGTTGTTTTCCTTCCGAGGCACGGCCGGAGCCATGATGTGATCCCGAGCGATATTAATTACAGGGCTAATATATACGGAATGAAAAACCTGGGGGTTGAGAAGATAGTATCCTTCGGCGCTTGCGGAAGCCTTAAGGAAAATATAAAACCCGGGGATTTTTTGATTCCCGACCAACTTGTCGACAGGACAAATTCAGGGCGGAGGGCGACGTTTTTCGGCGAAGGCATAGTAGCCCACATCCCGTTTGCCGAACCATTTTGCAATGAATTGAGGAAAGTGGTGTATGACAGGGCCCTTGAGGCCGGCATTGCCACTCATAATAAAGGCACATATATTAATATAGAAGGCCCTGCTTTCTCAACCAAGGCGGAATCTCACCTGTATCGTTCATGGGGCATGGATGTTATAGGCATGACCAATCTTGTCGAAGCGAAATTGGCCAGGGAGGCAGAGATATGTTACTGCACGGTGGCAATGGTCACGGATTACGATTGCTGGTACCCCGGACATGAAAGCGTTACCGTTGAAATGATTGTAGAGTGCATGAATAAAAACAGTTCCAAAGCCAGGAATCTTGTGAAAACGATTGTGCCCGAGCTTGCAAAGAGGAAAAGGGCATGCCAGTGCGGGAACGCGCTTGCAACTTCCATTATTACCCCGAAAGAGGCTGTCCCCGGGGCAACGTTAAAGAAACTTGATATAATAATCGGGAAATATTTAAAATAAGGCGTACTATCAGAATTAGAGGGGGATGATGCTGGAGAAGTTTTTTAAGCTTAAGGAGAACAGGACTAACGTCGGCACAGAATTTGTAGCGGCCGTTACGACTTTTCTCACGATGTCTTATATTATTTTTGTGCAGCCGGCGATTTTATCCGCTGATTTTAACGGGAATCCGACAGGGATGGATTTCAATGCCGTAATGCTTGCCACATGCCTGTCCGCGGCAATTGCCACATTCCTGATGGGTGTTTATGCCAATTATCCTATCGCCCAGGCTCCCGGGATGGGAGAAAATATTTTCTTTATATCGGTTATTGTGTCCATTTCCGCTATGGGAGTGCAGAGCGCATGGCAGATAGCCCTGGGAATAGTCTTTATATCGGGCGTTCTGTTTTTGCTGGTATCGCTGTTTAATGTAAGGGAAAAATTACTGAACGTTATCAGCCCCAGCATGAAAAATGCGATAGCTGTGGGGATAGGCCTGTTCATAGCTTTTCTCGGCCTGCAGAAGGCTAAATTGATTATTGCCGGCCCCGGAACGCTTATCCAGATGAACAGCGATATATTGTCGGAGGATATAGGCATTTTTGTTTTCGGCCTTATCTTAACAGCCGTGTTTCTTATGCGGAAAATTAAAGGCGCTATTCTTATAGGAATAATATGTTCGGCCGTCCTGGCGGCGGTTCTGGGTAAAATCGAGTTTGCGGGCCTGGTTTCGAAGCCCCCGTCCATAGCGCCCACTTTCTTTAAGATGGATATTGCGGGTATATTCAGAAAACTTCCCTTCCAGGATTATCTGTCTTTTATAATCGTTTTTCTTTTTATGGATGTTTTTGACACGATAGGGACAATAATCGGCGTAGGCGAACAGGCGGGCTTTATTGTCGATAATAAGCTGCCGCGCGCAAACAGGGCTTTGCTTTCGGATGCCGTTGGCACGGTGGCCGGCGCGTGCCTCGGCACAAGCACGGTTACAAGCTATATTGAAAGCGCGTCGGGGGTGGAAGCCGGCGGCCGGACGGGGCTGACAAGTGTTTTTATATCACTGTTCTTTGTATTTGCGGTGTTTTTCAGCCCGCTGGTGAAATCCATTGCGTCTTATGACGCCGTCACAGCGCCGGCCCTGGTAATAGTAGGGGCTATGATGACAAAAAACGTTGTTAATATCAAATGGACAGATTATTCCGAATCCATACCCGCGTTCCTTACGATGATGGGCATTCCTCTGACCTGCTCCATTTCCAACGGGCTGGCATTCGGATTCATAGCGTATCCGATGATGAAACTTTTTTCGGGCAGAATCAGGGAAACAAGCTGGCTGGTTTATTTACTCGGTGTGGTATTTCTTTTAAGGTATCTGTTGTTTAAAGTTTAAGAAAGGTCTGTTTCGGCATGAGTTCTCTGTGGATTTTGTTTTCCAGCCTGCTGCTTATCGCAGCTTCATATTTTACCTATGCGAATTATATAAGAAGCAAATTGATAACGAATATTCACCGGTTGACTCCCGCGAGAACCAAGGAGGACGGCATAGATTATGTGGTGACAAACAGGTATGTTTTGTTCGGCCATCATTTTGCCTCAATCGCCGGCGCCGGGCCTATTGTCGGGCCGATAATTGCGATAAAATACGGGTGGCTTCCCTGCATTCTGTGGATAATACTCGGCTCTATATTTATCGGGGGAGTCCATGATTTTGCTTCCATAGTCATTTCGGCCAAGAACGAAGGGAAATCAATAGGCACCATAATAGAAAAAGACCTGGGGAAAAAAGGAAAGTTTTTTTTCCTGGTCTTTTCGTGGTTTACATTGCTGCTGGTTATCGCCGTCTTTGCGAATCTTGTGGCCCAGACATTTGTAGGGCGCGACGGAGGGCCGGTAGCGACTGCTTCTCTGATGTTCATGGCGGTGGCTGTCATTTTCGGCCTGGTAAACAGGTTAAAGCTGGCCAGCCTGTGGGTTTCGACCGTGGGCGGCGTTATACTGATATTTGCCTGCATGTGGATAGGGGTTAAATATCCCATTCCGGTTGATGTTTTCGGGAGCGGCACGGAGACCGTCTGGAAATTTTTCCTGCTGGCTTATGTCGCGATAGCTTCGATAATACCTGTCTGGATACTTCTGCAGCCACGGGATTTTTTGAATTCTTTCCTGTTGTTCGCCTTGATAAGCCTGGCGTTGGTCGGGCTGGTCTTTTATAATCCTGAAATGAAAATAAGGGCTTTTAACGGATTTGTGCTCGACAGGGAGCCTCTTTTTCCGATACTTTTCATAACAATTGCCTGCGGGGCCGTATCGGGTTTTCACTCCCTGGTAGCGTCAGGGACCACTTCAAAACAGATAGAATCTTTTAAAGACGCTAAGTTTATCGGTTACGGCGGGATGCTGCTGGAAGCCGTTCTCGCGGTAATAGCTCTCATTGCCGCTGGGTATATGACAGGGTCATCCGGCGGCAGCGCCGTTGAAATATTCGCGAACGGCGTGGGTAATTTTCTCACGAAAGTCGGAATCCCGGAGGAGACGGGGATAGTATTTGCTTCACTGGCTGTCGCTTCGTTCCTTTTGACGACGCTTGACACAGCGACGAGGCTGGCAAGATACGCTTTCCAGGAATTCTTTGAAAAAACAGGAAGTTCCGAACAGCCTGTTCTGGCTAAAAACAGGTATATAGCGACGTTAATCACAATCATAGTGAGCGCCGTGCTGATATTCAGCGGCGGCGTTAACGAGATGTGGCCGATATTCGGCTCAGCCAACCAGCTGCTTGCCTGCCTGGCGCTGCTTGCCGTCACTCTGTGGATGTCAAGGCTCTCAAGGGCAAAATGGTTTTTAATATGGCCGTTCATTTTTATGCTGGTTGTCACCCTCTCTTCTTTGGTGATATTGCTGGTTAATCACTTCAAGACCGGGAATTACATTCTTTCTGTCATTTCGATGTTCCTTTTTATCGTTGCGGTTCTGCTGGTGATTAATTCCTGCAGGATAATGTTAAAACAGAGGAAAACCCCATGAGTTCCAGTGAGAATGCTTTGAGGAAAGAGATGGTCTTTATCGGAAAACAGATGCATGATAAAGGTTTTGTTTCCGCTTCAGACGGCAACATCGCGTGCCGTGTTTCGAATAACAGGGTTATCTCCACCCCTTCCGGCAAATCCAAAGGTTTTCTCTCCCCGGGAGATCTGGTGGTGACGGATCTGAATGGGAAAAAGATTTCCGGAAAGGGAAAACCCACCTCTGAGCTCGAGTTGCATCTCGCGGCGTTTAAAGAAAGGCCGGATATCAGGGCTTCTATACATTCGCACGCGCCTTTTGCGGTTGCCTGCAGCGTAGCGGGAATCGATCTTGGGAAAATCGTCCTGCCTGAGGCCTATATGATTTTCGGCAGGGTGCCTGTTACACCCTACGCGACTCCCAGCAGCGGCGAAAGCCCAAAGGTAACAGCTGAGTTCATAAAAAAATGCGATGCCATGGTAATAGACAGGCACGGGACATTCACAGTCGGTAAGACTTTAATGGAAGCTTATATGAAGCTTGAGAAACTCGAACATTTTGCTTTTATTATGTTTATCTGTTCGCTGAAGGGCCGCATTAAGACTTTAAACCGGCAGCAGTTAAGAAAAATAGATGAAATCAGGAGAAAATACGGGCTCAGCACTATGAGGTACATTTAGCGGGATGAGAATAAAGTACGGTTTGCTTTTTGCTTTTATACTTGCCGCGGTTTCCGGGCTGATGACTACGGCGGCATTTTCAGGAAGCGATGAGCAGATTGAACTGCTTAAGGAACAGATAGAGCTTATGAAAAAGCAGCATGCTGAAGAGATGCAGCTGCTGCAGGAACGGCTGAAGTCCCTCGAACAGGAAGTTTCCCGGATTAAAGAAGGAGGGGAAGAAGTCCGGAGCGTTGTAACAGAAGCGGAGGAGAAAGACACAATTGAGAGCAAAGATGCAATCGCAGGGGAAGAAGGTATCCCCGTAACTGTTTTGACTGCGGCTGAGAAACCGCCTGAAGAACCGCCTGTGAAGAAAGATGCGACGCCGTATAAAGACCTGCTTAAATCGAGCACTCCTTTCTTTGACGACCTGCCATCCTATGTTACCAAGGGGTTTGAATTTCACGGTTATCTGCGTTCCGGATTCGGTATCAACGGAGAGGGAGGGGACCAGGAAGCATTTATAGCGCCCGGGGCCGATGCAAAATACAGGCTGGGCAACGAAACGGAAACATACGGTGAATTGGCGTTCGTAAACAATTTCAAGCCCGAGCAGCAGGAAGGAGCCCAGTTTAAACTGCAGGTCAGAATTGCGTTTCATACGGACCAGCTGAAAAACTGGGACATGGACGATGATAAGTTCATGATAAGAGAATCATTCGTCGAAGCCGGCAATCTCGGGTGGAATTGGTCTCCCGATATCAAGTTCTGGGCGGGGCAAAGGTTTTATAGGAGGCACGATATACATATAAACGATTTTTATCCTTTTGATATGAGCGGCTACGGCGGGGGAGTCGAAGATATTGCGCTGCCCTTCGATGACGCGAAATTCGCGGTCGCTTACATAGGAGGTTCCTCTGACAGTTATGAATTCCCGCGCCGGGGGAGGATAGCAAAGAATACGATCGATATGAGGATTTACGATGTGACGGTTCCTTTCGGGAAAGGGATGTTCTGGGTTGCCCCTTCCGGTGTTAGGGGCGACAGTTATACCGATAACGGTATAGAAACCAGATATCCCGGCTCGGGAGGCCTGGCCACGGGATTTATGCATGTCCACAATTATGACCCGATAGGTTATAACCAGATAACGGTTCAATACGGGCGTGGCACCGGCTCGAATTTCGGGCCGACACTTCAGGACCCGACTCCCGGGCTCAAGGATTCCTGGCAATGGAGGTTTACGGAGAGCAATGTAATACAGGCGGGTGAACATTTTACGATGATGAGCGATTTTATCTGCCAGGCCAAAGACGAGGGGCAGGATGGGGATTCGAAAGTAACATGGTTTTCAGCCGGCGCGAGGCCTATTTATTGTTTTACGGAAAACCTGGCCATTGCGGTTGAAGGAGGCGTTGACTATGTAGATAGCGAATTGGGCGGTTACCACGGCTTGTTATATAAGTTGACCATTGCGCCGGAAATAAGGATAGATAATACATTCTTCGGACGCCCTGTAATCCGCGCTTATTTTACATATGCAAACTGGACGAATGAATTCAAGGGCCTTGTCGGCGGCGATGCTTATGAGACTGCCACCGACGGGATATCAGTAGGTGTCCAGGCGGAGGCCTGGTGGTAGTCAGCGTAGAACACGGGAAGGAGAAAGAGAAACGCCCGAAAAATTCCGGATAATCGTTCTTATATCCGCACTGAAAAGTTTTCCCCTTTTATGCAGTTCGATACGGTTGTTCCCGGAGGGATTTTCGTGCCCGGGAAAACGAGGCAGTTCTGAAGCAGGCAATTGTCTCCGATGACACAATCATTCGATATGACGGCATTTCCCCTTATTTCCGTATTTGCCGGAACGTTGGAATTTTTGCCCGTGTATCGGCCGCCCGGTTTTATGGGGGGCAGAAAAGCGTTCATCCATCCGGGATTTCTTGAATACAGGACGTCCATATTGACACGAAAAAGATTTGCGGGCGTGCCTATATCCGCCCAATATCCGTTAAGTTCATATCCCATCAGTTTCCCGTCTTTGGCTAAATCGGGATATATATCACGGCAGATATTGGAAAATTCTGTATTCAGGATGTTGAATATTTCGGGATTCATGACGTGAATTCCCGAAAACATATACTCCGAAACCGGGCGTTTCCCGGCCGGCTTCCCGAGAAAGCTTACTATGCGCCCGTCGGAATTCGTCCCGATGATGCCGAATTTTTCCTGGTTTGCGTCTTTTCTCAGCACGAGGGTGCTTAATGCTTTGCCGGCTGTATGGAAATTTTTCAGGCGCCTGAAATCGATGTCGAACAGTATGTCGCAGTTTACCACGAAGAAAAGATCATTTTTGAGGAATTTCGCGGCGTTGGCGATTCCCCCTGCGGAACCCAGGAGGGTTTTTTCCCTTATAATTATTATCTCCGCGCCCTCGACAGCAGCTTTCCTTATGGCTGTTTCTATCATATCCGCGTGATGATATGTGTTTATTACGATTTTTGTAAAACCGCATGAGATAAGCCATTTGATTGTCAGTATGACAAGGGGTGTCTCCAGTATCGGCATTAAAGGCTTGGGTATATAATCGGTAATAGGTTTCAGGCGCGTCCCATATCCCGCCGACAAAAGCATTGCCTGCATATTAAAATCCTTTAGGTTTAGTTAATAACTTATATAGTTCCTCAGGATTTCCGCCGGTTCCCTGAGTTCATCATATTTTTTCGAGTAACTCCATATATATTCAAATGTGCCGGGAAGGAACCGCTCATACTCTTTTTTGTTTTTTACGGTGCTGAGATATCCGAATGTCCCCGCGGCTTTTAAGTTTCTCTGGAAGGCCATCAGATAGAAAATCCGGGTAAAACGGCCGGCATCCGCATCTTCCGTCCCGGATTTGTCCAGGTAATAAGAAATTAATTTATCAACATCTTCCTCGGGAAGGCGGAAGTATGAATCTTTAAGCAGGGAACAAAGGTCATATTGCCTCGGGCCCATTCTCGCGTCCTGGAAATCCAGGACGAATACCCGGCCTTCTTTGAAAAAGATATTTCTGCTGTGGTAATCGCGGTGGGTCACAACCCTGGGCTCTCTTTCAAGTATCCCGCATATGCGGGAAAACAGCGATTGAATGGAAGAAATGTCTTTTTTGGCGATGTTGACGCCTAAAAGGTTTTTAACCGTATGGGTGAGAAAAAAATCAAGCTCCCACATAAGCTTATCGAAATCAAAAGAATTGGCGAATATAACGGGGCACTCCGGAGATTCCCTGATGCTGTGGATTTTTACCAGTTCGTCTATGCATTTTTTATAAGGCTCTATATGTCCGCCGGGATGCGAGCCTGATAAAAGTTTCTCCATGCTGGTATCTCCGCAGTCCGACAGGTATATTATCCCCGAATCATAATCGACGTCGATAATTTCCGGCACGCTGACGGAATTTCTAAGGAAGAAACTGTTTATCGTGATAAACGGAAGGTTGTGGTCAAATGGGGAGTTATTCACCATTGCTATTACGGTTTCCGGCCTGCCGGTGACCCACAACCTGAAATAATGCCTGTCGGAGGCATCTCCCTTCAGCCTTATAGACTTCATCACGGGGCGCTTGAACTTTTTTTTTGCCGCGGCAGCGAACTCTTTTTCAGTTAAGCTCATAACTTTCTCCCTCGTGCGGGACAATGGAATTGTTCATCCCCTCGGCTGCCATGTGTTTTGCGAAAGCGAGGGATTGGTCCTCGTCCCCGTGGACAAGAAAGAAAGATTTCGCGTTCGAATTCACAGCTTTTGCATACGACAGGAGTTCATTTTTGTCCGCGTGGGCGCTGAAACCGTTTTCGACGACAACCTCAGCTTTCAGTTCATATTCTTCGCCGAAAATCTTGATTTTGGGGGATTTTTCAACTATTTTCCTTCCCAGTGTTTCCGGGGCGCAGAATCCGACCATCATTATGGTGTTTTTAGGGTCGCCCACGTTGTT
Source organism: Candidatus Auribacterota bacterium (assembly GCA_016933315.1). Taxonomy (GTDB): domain Bacteria; phylum Auribacterota; class UBA6266; order UBA6266; family UBA6266; genus UBA6266. The sequence goes on along the minus strand of JAFGBE010000122.1, from coordinate 3,616 downwards.
TTTAAGGTGGTGCAGTATCCTGCCGCCTTCGCACATTCCCGAAGAGCTGATAATGACGCAGGGTTTTCCATAGGTATTCAGTTGTTTGGATTTTTCGGTTTCCCTTATGTATTCACAGTTTGCAAAACCGAAGGGGTTCTCATTTGATAGTATATAATTGTACACGTCTTTATTATAGCACTCCGGGTGTATCCTGAATATTTCTGTCGCGTTGACCGAAAGCGGGCTGTCTACAAAAACCGGGATCTCGGGGATTTTCTTTTTTGCCGTAAGTTCATGCAGGAAATAAACAACCTGTTGTGTCCTTCCAACCGAGAAAGAAGGGATGATGACTTTCCCCCCGCGATCGCAGGTGTTGTTTATCACCTCGGCAAGCCTGGGCTCGATATTATCTATGGAGTGATGCTCCCTGTCCCCGTACGTTGTTTCCATCATTATATAGTCCGCCCCCGGGACAACCTCCCTGTCTCTTAATATCGGCATGTGTGTCCTGCCGAGGTCCCCCGTGAACAGAATTTTGCGGTTGTTCCCGTTTTCTTTTATTGTCAATTCCACAATCGCTGAACCCAGAATATGCCCGGCGTCGTGAAATTTCAGCTTTATTCCGGTTTCTATAAGGAATTCCCTGTGATAATTTATTGAAACAAACCTGTGCATTGCCTTCTCGGCGTCTTCAAATGTGTAAAGGGCCTTAAAAGGCCTCTCTCCCTTGGCTCCCCTTTTCCTGTTTACGTATTTAATATCGTTTTCCTGCAGGTGGGCGCTGTCCTGCAGCAGTATCCCGGCCAGGTCGCGGGTTGCGTATGTGGAAAATACCATACCGTTAAAACCCTGCTTGCATAAGCCGGGGATATTCCCGCAGTGGTCTATATGAGCGTGTGACAACACGACGACATCTATCGAAGAAGGGTCGAACGGGAAAGCCTTATTCTTGTCATAAGTTGCCTCTCTTTTACCCTGGAAAAGCCCGCATTCGAGCAATACTTTTTTCCCGTTTGCCTCTATCAGGAATTTCGAACCCGTTACCGACCTTACACCTCCGAAAAAAGTTAACTTCATCGAGTCCTCCGATGCTGTTGGATGATTTAAGGTAATAAAACACAAGACAATATCAAGTGATTATATCAAAATATCAGGATGATTCTATCATATAAAAATGTTTTATTTCCTTCTTTGTACAGGCTGTGAGGCCCCTGTGCGCTTTATAAATCACGGGTTTGTTGTCCATTATTTTTAACGGCAGTACTTTTCGATAAAGGTTTTTATATTTTTCATAAATCGTAATATCTTGCGCTGCAAGATATAGTATATATATAACGCTGCGCGATTTAAAAAAATACCTTGAATTATTCAACGGGTTTGTTACAATGTGACGAGTATTTTGTAAAATCATTTATTTAAAAGGTATCTGGATATATTTATTTTATCGGAAGCTGTTATTTTTGAAAGAGTTATGTATATCTACGGCCGAGCGCACCGAATTTACTGATATTACCGCCGAAGTCCGCTCTGTTGTAGTGAAATCGGGGATTAAAAACGGTATATGCGTCGTTTTTGTCCCTCATACAACAGCCGCGGTAACTATAAATGAAAATGCGGATCCGGATGTGCAGAAAGACATACTTGATTTTTTGAATGCCGGGATTCCGGAACGCGGCGCGTACAGGCATGTAGAGGGCAATTCGGATGCGCACATAAAGGCCTCTCTGCTGGGAAGCAGCCTGAATGTCATTGTAAAAGACGCGGAACTTGTTCTGGGTACGTGGCAGGGGATATATTTCTGTGAGTTTGATGGGCCGAGGGAAAGAAAAGTCTGGGTTGATATCATCGGTAAATAGCCAAAACGAAAAACGGAGATAGGATGAAAAGATATTCTGTGTATGAAGGCAAGTATCCCCGGGAAGTGCTTTTGCTTAAATCGTTTCCATGCGGGTTTAAAGGCTGTTCTTTCTGCGACTGCGCTTCGGAACACTCGAAGAACGAAAAGGAGATAATAGAAATAGCTTCGGCCGAGCTCGATAAGGTAACGGGTGTGTTCAGAAGGCTCGAAGTGCTTAACTCGGCTTCTTTTTTCGATTTTCCCGTCCAGGTCTGGCAGATAATAAAAGATACGGTTGAGCGCAGGGGCATAGAAGAGTTGATAGTAGAAGCAAATTGGAACTACAAAAAAAGATTTAAGGAAATAACAGATTTTTTCAATTGTAAAATCAGGGTAAAAGTCGGGGTTGAGACATTTGACCATAAGATAAGAAAATCGGTGATGAAAAAAGAGATGGAGTTTTCCGGCCCCAAGGAAATAATTAAATTCACCGACTCCATAAGGCTGCTTGTAGGCCTGAAGGGGCAGACTCAAAAAAGCATAAGGAATGACATATCGATAGCCCTGTCCTATTTTGATTATATAAGCGTGAACCTTCTTCATAAAAACAGGAAAACGAGCGCCAGGCACGATTCAAAACTCATCGAATGGTTTAATGAAGAGTATAAGGACCTCCATGTTGTGCCGGGCGTCGAAGTGCTTATCCAGAGGATAGACCTTGGAGTCGGCAGGAAACACCTGTTTCAGCAGTAAGGCCTATCTCTTCTCGTCGAGTTTTTTCATTAATATTAGTCCGAGGCATGCATTTTCTGCGCCTTTTGCCGTCCATTTTTGGGGGAAATCCCTGCATTGTCCGGGCCTTGCGCTGTAAATACCGCAGACGGATTCCTCCAGGAAGACGCATTCCCCGCTTGGTTTTTCCCTGAGGCTCAGGCCCTGGCGGTTTTCGGTCAGCCTTGTGAATGATTCAATGAATGTTTTTTCGCTGATTTTCAGAAAATCCGCCATTCTCTTTATGTCATCTGCCGTCAGGTGGACATAGCCGTGCCACCGGCAGCATTCTCCGCACTTCACACATATAAAGGGTGTCTTTGCCATACGTTTTCAGATTATAGCCGAGAGCCCTGCGCTTTAGGAATATAAAAAGAGCGGGGCAGGGCCGGAAAACATATAAGGATTGACAAAACACAAAAGCCGTGGTATATAACCGGTATATATCATATGCTATATGAAATGAATCAATGGCAGTATGATTGGTGTATAATTGGTTTTATTATATTGTCGGGAGGGAAAATGATGAAAAAACTTGTTTTTTGCCTTGTTGCGGTATTTCTGGCGGGGAGTGCCGGCGCCGCTGTGGTGGATGACTTTGAAGACGGGGATTATTCCAGCCCTGAATGGTGGACATTCGATAGAATAAATCCGCGGGTTGTAAAGAACAGCGACGGGGATAAAGGGAAAGGAAAATATTCGCTTGAGATAGACGGCGAAGTCCAGGGATGGTACAGCGGGGGAATGGGTATTTATGTTGCCGATAAGTCTGATTGCGAAAAAAGCGGCAGCATCGTGATGGACATTTACGGCTATGGGAAGGATTCCGGGCAGATAAAGATCGAGGCTGCGGATGACGATAACATGAACTGGGAGTGTGAACAGGATGATAATTACAAACTGATTAAGGATGACCAGCTTGTTTATCAATTTCCTGTCAACTGGGAAGGCTGGAAGACCGTAAGAATCCCGTTTTCCATGTTTAAGGATTCCAATCCCGGGATAGGAGATGACGAATTTAACCCG
>JAFGBE010000121.1 GCA_016933315.1 Candidatus Auribacterota bacterium | reverse complement strand
TCCCCAGGAGTCAAAAATAATCTATGACTACAGCGTTGAAGAATATATCGCTATGGGAAGATATCCCTACACCGGGTTCTGGGGTTCCCTGGCGAAAGAGGACAGCGAGGAAATCGAATCGGTCGTTTTGAGGTGCGAAATCGAAAATCTCAGGAATACACCCATCAATAACCTGAGCGGCGGCGAAAGGCAGATGGTTTTTCTTGCAAGAGCGCTGTGCCAGAGAACAAATATCCTCATTATGGATGAACCACTGACGTATCTTGATATAAAACACCAGAAATTAATAATGAACATATTGAAGATGATTAACGGCGCCCTGGGGACTACCGTTATTCTGATAGCGCATGAGCTGAACCCTGTCCTGGAATACAGCTCCGAAATAATACTTCTGAAAGACGGGAAAATTTTTGACAAGGGCGCGGCGGAAAAAGTCGTGACAGGAGAAAAACTTTCAGGGCTTTATGAAACCGATGTGCGGGTCGAGTCTTATAAGGGAAGGCTCATAATATACTGAGGTTCAGTCATAAAGCTCGAAAACCACCTCAAGGCTGAACATTATTTCGCTCTGGTCTATCCCGTTCGGGAACGGCGGAAAATGCTTGGACGCCTCTTTTATCGATTCCAGCGCCGCATTGTTGAATTCCTCTAAATTCGACTTGTTGGCCTTGGGTATGTTGATATAAGTCAGCCGCCCTTTGTTATTCAGGCAGAAAACAACGAGCACTTTTGCCTCTATGCCCTGTTTTTTTGCGATTTCGGGATATTTCAGCCTTACATAAGCTTTTACGATGGAATCCAGGTCAAGGGTATATTTTTTTATCATTGCAGCCTGGGGCGCAAATTCTTTTTTCGCTTTTTCGATTGTTTTTTTATCCTGTTCGCCGTCTATTTCTTTTTTCTGTGTTCTGGGCTGTTCTATTTTCTTGCGGACAGTCTGGCTTATGGACTCGCTCCTGGGTTTTTCGGTCTGGACGTTCACGGCGGGGGAGACATCGGGTACGGCAACGGTCTTCGGAGCGGGAAGCGGAGCCTGCGGCTGGTAAAAAAGCACTTCAATATATTTCTCCTTTCTTCCCAGCGACGCGAGCCGTCTTATAGTGGGAGATGCGCCCAGGACTATAAAATGCAGCGATATGGAAATTAAAAGTGACAGCAGCAGCAACCTGTCTCTAAAAAGAGAAACCATAAATTTTCCAAAGTTAACAGTTTGTTTTATACTATTAAATATGAATTTCCGAAAATATCAAGAAAGAAATACATTGACATTATAGACGTTTTTTTTATAATTTGTAATAAGTTCTTTGTTTTTTTAGCGTTCAGATGAGGGAAATTCCGTGAAAGTCGGAAGCTGGGCCGCAACTGTAATCGGTTTTTAAGCCGAAAGCCAGAATGCCTTACCTGAAAAAATAATTCTCCGGTGCCGGGAAAGCAGCCCGATCTCTGAGTGAGGAGAATCGGGTTTTTTTATGCTTTATAACCGGAGGGAAATATGAAAGGGGTGTTTATGAAAAAATTGCTTCCGTCATTTCTCTCCGCCTGCTTTATCGCATTTGTTTCCTCAAATGCATTCTGCTGGGTTGAAGATTTCAGCTCCGATCCGGGCTGGAACTATGCGGGGGAATCAAGCGTCTCGCTGTTTTCATGGAATGGTGCTTCCGGCGCGGTGGGCGCGCAATGGAGCTCCGATAAGCTCACGACGCGATACTACACGTCACTGGGCGACGATGTAACCGAAAACTCGTCTTTTAAGTTCGGCTGTGATATTCAGCTCAATTCCCTGGCGCAGGACCCGTGGGGGATGGAGATAGCCTTCGGCCTGTTTAACTCAAATAATACCGGCGATAACAGGACAGGTTATTACGACGGTGACTTTAACTACCATACCGGCGACACCATCAATACGCTGGAAATGGATTATTTCCCTTATCAGGACGGTTACGGAGGCCCGTGGTTCGGGGGAACTGTTATCCCTTCAGTTGACAGCGACCCTGATGAGCCCGGCAACCAGGTTAAAGTCGTTTATTCGGGGTCTGAGGTTACCTACAGCACAGTCGGTTTTGACGGAGGGGAATTGCCTTTAAACATATGGCTCTATCCCGAAGTGACATATAACGCGTCCGATAAAACAGTCAGCTTTATAGTTTACACGGATGCGGCCCGGACTTCCATAGCGGTAATCAACGGTGTAAGCGCCGTATCGAATTTCATTTATACGGGAGACGCGTTCGTTTTAAATTCCTTCGGTTTCTTCAGTTATTATGACTATCTTGATTTTGATCCTGCTACGCCGTCGATAAACGGCACAGGGATGTTCGATAATGCCTATTTTACGGTGGTGCCCGAGCCAAGTTCATTTGTTTTATTCATAGGAGGGTTGCTTGGTGTTTTTTTCTTCAGGCCGAGAAAAAAAGCATAAAGAGTTTGCCCCGTTGAAGAACTGTCACAGGGCGGAAAGAAGTCTTTCCGGTAGAACCAAAGATAAACCCGCTTATAAAACAGGTGTTGATTCAATGAGCGGCAGAAGGCGAAATTCTCTAACGGGGTTCACCCCATTAGAGAACTGCCTGTCAGCAGGTAGGGAATTTTATGGCAAGGTTAGAACATAGACTTGTTCGCGTAACTGATATGAAATTAAACGTTCTTAAGCAGAAGAATTCTCTAACGGGGTTCACCCTTATAGAATTGCTTGTGGTCATTACGATTATTTCAATTCTCTGTTCTTTTCTGCTGCCTGCGCTGAGAGAGGTGAAGGAGACAGCAAAAAAAGGTATCTGTATGTCCAACTTAAGGCAGTTATACCTTGCTGCTTCTTTTTACCTGCAGGATAACAAGGACACCTTTTTCCCTTATTATGTCACTGAGCCGGGCGGGAGGTTGTGGTGGTTCGGGTTTGAAGCGGATTACGGCTCCGGCGCTCCCGAAGGGGAGAGGGATATCGATGTGACACGGGCTTTCCTGTACCCGTATCTCAGGAGCATAGGGGGAGTGGAAAGATGCCCGTCATTTGATTATGACGCCCCGAAATGGAAGGCAAAATTCAACGCCGCGACTTACGGGTACGGCTACAATATCCACGGCCTCCGGGATAAAAAACTCTCCGAAGTCAAAGACCTTACAAATACGGTCTTGTTTGCCGATTGCGCCCAGATAAACACTTTTCAGGCTCCCGCGTCTCCTTCCAACCCGATGATCGAAGAATTTTATTATGTGAGCCCGTATTTATTCGAGAGGCTTTTCCATTTCCGCCATAACGGCTGCGCCAATGTGCTGTTTTGCGACGGGCATGTCAAATCCCTGCGGCCGCAGGCGGGAACCGTGGATACAAATGGGTTGAAGATAGGGCAGACGCTGGGAAGGATAAATGCGCCCGGGGATTATACAATGTTTAATATCGACAACTGATACCGGGACGCGCGGGTTTTGCGGCCTGAAAATTCTTGACATTGCTCCTGTTATTAATTAAACTTCACTTGCTTTAGCTGTATGTAGCTGGAAATATATCATTATATGGATGTAATATTATGAATATGAAGGGTGGTGAATAAAGTTGCCGACCGTAAGAGTAAGAAAAGGCGAATCAGTCGACAGAGCTTTGAAACGCCTTAAAAAGAAAATAGATAAAGAAGGCATTATGAAGCAGGTTAAACAGCACAGGCATTATGAGAAGCCAGGACAGAAAAGAAGAAGAAAACAGAAAGATGCCCAGAAAAAGAAAAGGCGATAAATCTTAAAGACGAAAAAAGGCCCGGGAAACGGGCCTTTTTTTATTTATGGACTTATGACGCATCCCGAAAAATACAGAATAAACGATTTTGCTTTATCCACATCTTTGTTCGGATTGTCTTACAGTAAAGCCGAACAGGTGATAAGGTCGGTTAAAGGATTCGGCTTTGGAAAAGTAGAACTGGGATTCATGCATTCAAACGCTTTTATACATAATTTCTCCTCGATATATAAAGACAATGGCATCACGGTGGAGAGCCTGCATAATTTCTGCCCCTATCCGGTAACACACAAGTATCCGATATCACCGGACATATATAACCTTTCTTCGGAAAACGCCGATGAGAGGGAAAAAGCGGTCTCAAATACCCTGAATACCATCGATAACGCCATGGAACTCGGCGCAAGAGCGGTGGTCCTGCACCTGGGATATATACCGATGAACAGGCTCAATAAACTTGTTTTCAATATGTACCGGAAGAAGGTCCCCGAGAATATATATAACCTGTTTTTACGGCATTTTCTGGCGCGCCGGCGCAGGCTGTCGGATAAATACCTTTCCTATACCATGTCTGCGCTGGATAAAATCGTGTCCCGCGCGAAAAAGAATCGTATCCGTATAGGCATAGAGACCAGGATGTATCCGCATGAAGTGCCTGATATGACGGAGCTGGGCGCCATACTGAAGAAATTCAATGACCCTGTTCTCGGGTATTGGCATGATACCGGCCATGCGGAGATAAAAAAGAAAATGAAAATCGAAGACTCCGACAGGTATTTCAGGGAATACAGCGGCAGAATAATAGGGATACACCTGCATGATGCCAGGGGCATATCCGATCATATGGCTCCGGGTATGGGGGACATCGATTTTGACGCAGTCCTTTCGGCAATACCTTGTGATACAATAAAAGTAATCGAGGTCCATAAGCCCTGTGAAGATGCGGAATTGATGAAAGGGTCCGAATACCTGCAGCGGAAATGGCTTGAGATAAGGGAGAAACACGGAGGGAGACAATGATAGAGGGAGTCAAAATATTTGAATATGAAAGATATTCCGATGAGCGAGGCTGGCTTAATGAGGTGTGGAGATCGGATGTGACCGGTTTCCATCCTGAAATGGGCTATGTATCAATGACGCTTCCGGGTAAGTCCAGAGGGCCCCACGAGCACAGGAAACAGACTGATTATTTTATATTTATGGGAACTTCTGAATTTCTGGTAAAGTTATGGGACAGGAAAAAGTCCATAGAGGACAGGATTATAGCGCCTGAAGGCAAAATAACGGTTATAATGGTGCCGCCGGGCGTGGTACACGGTTACAGGAATACAGGCAGATCCGGCGGACTGGTATTGAATATCCCGGACAAGTTATACGGCGGAAAGAACAGGAAATATGCCGTTGATGAAATAAGGCATGAGGACTCCGGGTGCTATACCATGGATTAGATTCCATTTAACGGTTGACTTGGAACAAAACAAGAAATTAAAATTGTATATCAGTCTTTTTTCATAACCCTTAATGCTTAATATGTGTTGAGAAAACATGAAGAATAAGATTTATATGGTCTTAAGGCTTGGCGTGGGAGCCGCTATCCTGCTGTATGTCCTTACTTCAATCAGGATGGGAGCGGCCGCGGATTACGCGGACATGTCCCTGCTCGAAAGGCTGTTTCATAACATAGACCTCTTGAAAGACAAGATCCTCGGCGTGGATAAACTGCTGTTCTCGGCGGGGCTGGTATTGATACTCGTATCTTACCTTCTCTCGTTTATAAGATGGTATTTCCTGCTGAGAGTGCATGACATCAACATCCCCTTCAAAAGGGTCATAAGCCTCGGGTTTATCGGGGTCCTGTTCAATAATGTTATGCCGAGCACGGTCGGCGGCGATATAGTCAAAGCCTATTACGCCACAAAAGACACCAGCAAGCGCGCCGTTGTGGTAACGACCGTTCTCGTCGACAGGATTATAGGCATGGGATCCCTTTTGCTGATATCCGTAGCCGCCGCGCCCTTTTTCCTTTTTAACGGGCAGTTAAGGGAAGTGGCGATAGTCCTGATACTGATCTTCGTTCTTGCGCTTACAGGTTTCTGGCTGATGCTCCATCCCAGGTTAATGCAGAAAATCTCTCTCCTGAGAAAAGGCGGGGCGTCGGGGAAATTAATCGAGATGTACAAGGCGTTCTATTTTTACAAGGACAAGACCAGGGTTCTGGTGTGGTCCGTAATAATGTCCGTCATACTCCAGATGATGCAGATATATGTCCAGTATATCTTTATCTGCGCCATGGGTTATAAGACCGCCAGCTTCAGCGATTTTTTGATACTGATTCCTGCTATCACATATATATGCGCCATCCCGATATCCATAATGGGATGGGGCGTCGGGGAAGCTTCTTATAAGGCCCTTTTCAACCTTGTCGGGATATCCGACGTGTATTCTGTCGGCCTTTCCCTGATTTCAAGGATAAGCATGATGGCTATCAACCTTATCGGCTTGCCTCTTTATATAAACCACAGGCCTACCGAAAGCATGAAAGAAATAAAGGAAAGCGTAAAGTTAAAAGGAGAATAAAATGAAAGGTATAATCTTAGCCGGGGGCCTGGGGACGAGGCTTTATCCTCTTACGAAAATCACGAATAAGCATTTATTGCCCGTTTATGATATGCCTATGATCTATTACCCGATAACCACGCTGGTCAAAGCGGGCATAAAGGATATTATGGTGGTGACGGGCGGGAACAACGCGGGTGATTTCCTGAGGCTGCTCGGCAACGGCAAGGAATTCGGCTTAAAACGCCTGCATTACGCTTATCAGGAAGGGGAAGGCGGTATTGCCCAGGCCTTGTCGCTCGCAGAGGAATTTGCCGAGGGAAAAAGTATAACCGTGATACTCGGAGACAACATATTTTCAGGAACGGTGAAGAAAGCCGTCGATGGTTTCTCTAAAGTCAACTCGGGGGCGAAAATATTTTTAAAGGAAGTAGCCGAACCCCAGCGGTTCGGGGTGCCGGAGATAAGTGGCGGGAAAATAATCAAAATAGAAGAAAAACCGAAAAAACCCAGATCAAAATATGCGGTCGTAGGGCTGTATATGTACGATAACAGCGTTTTCGATATCATAAAAGGGCTGAAACCTTCGGGCCGGAACGAACTGGAGATCACAGACGTCAATAACCACTATATACAGAGAGGCATGATGGAATACGAAGTCCTTGCGGGCTGGTGGACAGACGCCGGAACAATCGAGTCTTTGTACAAGGCAAACGAGCTTGTAAAGAAAATGAGAAAGAAGGCATAAGCGTATAAGTCACAAGAGGATAAGCAAAAAAAGTAAAAATAAAAACACGAAAAAAGCGATAGTAACCACAGAT
>JAFGBE010000120.1 GCA_016933315.1 Candidatus Auribacterota bacterium | reverse complement strand
CAAATCAATAAAAAAATTCGACCGGAGATTCAGAAAAATGGAAGATATCATTAAAAAGAAAAAAGAGGACATCTCAAAGCTGACCATGAAAAAACTAGACAGTTACTGGGAGAAAGCCAAAAATCAGGAGCGCTCTTAATTTTTCTTACCCATAATTTTTGTATACCAATCGCGTTTCGATTTCCTCAGGAAAGTCGGCACATCAAGGTCTATCCCGTCTATTATTGACGGTTCTGTTTTATCGAATTTGCCCCTTGGCGCAACGTGTATAAGCGCCGGCTGCTCTTCCCTTGTGTCTTCCATGTCCGGAAGCAATTCAAACGCAGGATCCCTCTTTTCTTCGGAAACGCTCCCGCTGGCGAGAACAGTAACATGCACACGGTCATTAAAATCCTCGTCTACAGTCACTCCCAGAACCGCATTGGACTCCATACTGGTAATCTGTTGAATCGACTTGAGCGAATCACTCACCTCAAACAAGCCTATATCCCTGCCTCCTATCATGCTGATAAGGATATTCTTCGAATTCATAAGCCTGTTTTTATCCATCAGGGGGCTTACTAGCGCCATTTCAACGGCTCTTAGCGCCTTATCCTTTCCTGTCGCATCCCCGAACCCGAGCATACATTCTCCCCCGTCTTCAAGAACAGATTTCACATCCGCAAAGTCAATTTTAATCAGGCTCGGCTTGGTAACCATGGCATACAAAGCATTGACAACTTCGCATATAACTTCATTGGTAGCCTTAAACGCATCAACAAAAGACGTGTCTTCCGTCATAATATCAAGCAGCCTGTCATTCGGGATAATGATCAGTGAATCGGCAATATCTTTCAACTCCTTGACACTTTCGGTGGCCTGGTTCAACCTCATCCTGCCCTCAAAATTGAAAGGTTTTGTAACCAGGCATACCACAAGGCTTCCGGCTTCCTTGGCCGCGCGGACCACTACGTTTATAGCGCCCGAACCCGTGCCTCCGCCCAGGCCGGCAGTCACAAAAACAACATCGGCGTTATGGCTTGCTTCAAAAAATTCTTTATACGCATTTTCAGCGGCTTTTTTACCGACGCTTATATCCCCGCCTGTCCCCTGGCCTTTCACGGCGGATCCGCCTATCTCGATTTTCCTGTGGGCCGCCGACTTTTCAAGGGATGCAGGCTCGGTGTTTACCGCTATTAATTCCATTCCTCCAATACCTTTATTGATAAAGGTATCCAGTGTGTTGATGCCCCCGTCGCCCAGTCCGAAAAGCTTAAAGACCAGTTTCTTCTCATTTTGCTGAAAATCAAATCTTAGCAATGTCGCACCCCGCTTTAACCTTTCTTTCTGAAAATGCTGCCGAAATACAATGAAAACTTCTTAAAAATGCTCTTGGGGGAAAAGGCATAATAAGATCCTTCTCCGCCGTAGAGCAAGCCGAATTTAACCAGGCCTATACTCGCGGCAAATTCAGGCGCGTCCAGGACTTCGACCTGCCCGCAAATATCCAGCGGCTTGCCTATTCTCACGGGAATGTCCATTTTCGCCTTAACAAGCTGCTCAAACCCGGGTATATTGCAACAGCCTCCAGTAAGGACTATCCCCGCGCTCAGCAGACTTTCATAACTATCCACATGCTTTGCTATTATGGAAATTATTTCTTCAATCCTCATCTGCATAATTTCCGCAAGCTTCATCCTGGGTATCCGTATTTTATCGGTGCTTAAAGCCCCTTCAATAAAAAATTCCTCATCCCTACCGACCATGGAAGTCAGGCTGCAGCCGTATTTCTTCTTTATTTTTTCCGCTATGGGAATGGACACTTTTAACCCTATGGAAATATCATTTGTTATGTGATCCCCTCCCACCGCAAACACTTCCGAATGCCTTACCAAACCGTCGACAAAGACAATGAAATCCGTTGTGCCCCCGCCTATATCTATCAACAGGACCCCGGAATCCCTTTCTTCCTGCTTCAAGACGGCGATGCTCGACGCCAAAGACTGGACAACAACGCCTTCAACGTCAAAACCGGAGCTTGTCACTGTCTTGATGATATTCCTTTCGGAAGCTACTGAACCGGAAATAAGATGGACATCAACGTCTAACTGGGTCCCTATCATGCCCTTCGGGTTCTTTATACCATCCTGACCGTCCACAACATATTCCTGCGGGAGAGAATGTATAACTTCCATGTCGTCCGGCAGGGATATATTACATGCTTTATCTATGACAGATCTTATATCATCGTCATTAATTATATTATCTTTATTGGAAATTATTATCGATCCCTTTGCGCCGCTGCTTTTAATATGCGAGCCTGTTATCGTTATATAAACGGAATTAATATCTGTCTTCGACATTTTCTCCGCATCATTGACTGCATCAATTATCGACTCTATCGTACTTTCTACATTTACGACGACGCCTTTCCTGATCCCGTGCGAAGGCTTGACGCCCGCGCCGATTATTTTTACTTCCCCGTTATCCCTTTTTTCGGCGACAACCGCGCATATCTTGCTTGTCCCTATATCCAGGCCCGCAATTATATCTTCATTATTTTTTCGGAGGAACATCTAAGCATCCTTTTCCTTGAATTTAACAGGGACGCGGTCAAACCTCATATCTATGGATTCAACCGTTTTATTTCTCTGGATGGAATCCTGGACAATCTTAACAAGCCTGTTGACCAGTTTTTCCATGTTCTGGTCAAAATCTTTCCTCTGAAACCTCGCAACCGCGCCCTGGTTTATTATCATCCTTATTTCCGTATCATCTGAAATATCCACATCCCTGGGATTTACATAAGCCCTCACCATGACATCCAGCGTATAAGCGATAAGCTTAACGGCAAGCTTTATCTGCGGATCGGTAATCCTGGCGCCCGGAGCCAAACCCGCAATTTCACAACCCTTTATAACGGGAAGATCTTCCTTCCTTATATTATACACAGGTTCAAGGACAACACCTTCCTCGTCAACAAGATAAAACCTTCCCGATTCCACCTGGGCAACAGCCTCTCGTTCATAAATCTTCACGAATATAGTGTCGGGTACGCGCCTGGTAACGCAGGCGGCGGCAATATTGGGAAGCGACTCTATATTATCCGATATGTCTTTAAGCCCGACTGAAAAAATATTCTGCCCGGAACTTATATCCGCAGCCTCGATAATGTCCTTTTTGCTGTAAAAATGATTATTTGAAATAATGACCTTCCTTATATTGAAATAGGTTTCCGTCCGGATATACGATTTAAAAAACAGGACAACTCCTGCGATGACGAACAGGGCAAGCGGCATAATTATAAGAAAAGGAGTCGGGCCTTTCACGCTGGACGCGAGCGTCCGTCCGATTTTTCTCCTGCTCCCCGACTGGATATCCAGTATCTTATAATTTCTTTTTTTCCTGCCGAACATTAAAGAGACCCTCCCGATTAAAACCCGACGGCATTTTCCCTGGCAGTCCGCAATCTCAAGAACCTTTCAAACCCCGACAGCAATATTCTTTCGCACAGCTCCTTGAAATCAATTCCCCTGCTTTTCGCGGCTTTAGGCAACAAGCTTGTTTCCGTGAAACCGGGTATAGTATTAACCTCAAGGACATAACACAGCTTATCCTCTCCCAGAATCATGTCTATCCTTGCAAAACCGTAGCATCTGAGAGCCTTAAATGTTTCCAGGCCCAAATGCTGGGCCTCCCTCATACATCTGGACGGTATTTTAGCAGGGACAATATATTCGGTCATACCTTTTGAATATTTTGATTTGTAATCATATGTCCCGCTCTTGGGAACGATATTTATCACCGGAAGGGGCTCTTCATCGAGTATCCCGACCGTGAGTTCTTTCCCCGCAATGAATTCTTCCACAAGGACACACCCTTCATTTTCGAACTTGAACGCATTTTTAATGCCTTCCACATAATCCTTCTTTGTATTCACAATCGTCACGCCGATACTTGAACCTTCAAGAGGCGGCTTGATCACAAGAGGGAACTTCAGTTTTATAGCCCTGGAAGGATTGTCACAATCTATTATTTCAAAGTCCGGCGTCCTGATATTTTCCTGCATAAAACACTTTTTCGATTTTATCTTATCAAGGGATGTATTACTCGAGAAAACACCCGACCCCGTGTACGGTATCCCTGATTCCTCAAGAAGCTTCTGGATTTTGCCGTCCTCCCCGAATTTACCGTGCAGGGCTATGAAGACTATATCGGGGCCGGTCTTGTCCATGCATTCCATAACCTCTTTCTCGTTCTCGCTTTTCAGCAACACTTCTTCGACTTCGTACCCGGAACCTTTAAGCCCTTCAACGATCGCTTTGCCCGATCTTATGGAAACTTCCCTCTCCGAGGAAGCTCCCCCCATGATAACCGCAACCTTTTTTATCTTACTGCGCATCCAGAATCTCCGGTATGATTTTTATCTCCGTTTCCAATCCTATCCCGAACTGCTCAAAAACCTTGACCTGCACTATCTCTATCAGGTTCCTTATATCCCTTGAGGTCGCATTTCCCTCGTTAATAATGACATTCGCATGTTTATCAGAAACTCTCGCGCCGCCGAGCCTGACATTCCTGAGGCCCGCTCCGTCTATCAGCTTCCAGGCGGACACGCTGCCTGGGTTTTTAAAGACACTGCCGGCATTAGCCGCATTCACACATGATTTATCCCTGCTGCTTAAAAATTCCTTTACCCTTTTTTCCACAGATTCGCGTTTTTCCCGGAAGAGGCGGAGGAAAACCCTGGTAACAATCACATTAACTTGCGAAAGACTGCATTTTCTGTAACTGAAAACCATATCGGCTTTCCCGAAGATTGATTTTTTTCCCGTTCCATCTATTGATTCGATTTTCTCAACGATATTGCCGGCGTCTTGCCCGAAAGCGCCCGCGTTTGTAATGACAGCGCCTCCGATAGTCCCCGGCAGGCCTGCCATATATTCGCACCCGGAAAGGCCTATCTCGGCCGTTTTATAAGCCAACTCCGTCATATTCACACCTGAACCGCAGGTTGCTGAATCGGATTCAATTTCCAGAGTCCTGAAAACAGGTTTCGAAAGCTGGATTACGGCGCCCCTGAAACCGTTATCGGCAAAAAGAAGGTTTGTCCCGTTCCCTATCACAAAATATTTGAGTTTTTCATCATTTATAACCTGAAGGAAAGACGCCAGCTGTTCAACAGAATCGGGTTTAAAAAAAATATCGGCGGGGCCGCCGACCTTGAATGATGTGTGGTTGCATAAAGGCTCGTCAAAATATAAATCATTCAAAAACTGTTTT
>JAFGBE010000119.1 GCA_016933315.1 Candidatus Auribacterota bacterium | reverse complement strand
TGTATAAACAGGGCTCGGGAAGAGCATCTTATGTGGAAGAAGCGGAGAATAAATTTAAAAATAAAAATATTGAACCTGCCGAAACCCCCGCGCCGGACAGGAAAGAACTGAAGAAAAAATTAACACCCCTGCAGTATCAGGTTACACGGGAATGCGCTACTGAGAGAGCGTTCGATAATGAATACTGGAATAATAAAAAAGAGGGGATATATGTGGATATTGTCTCCGGAGAAGTACTCTTCAGTTCTAAAGACAAATTCGACTCCGGTACCGGCTGGCCGAGTTTCACGAAGCCTATCGAACCCGGCCGTGTCGTTGAAAAACCCGATAACAGCCTTGGTATGAAGAGAACGGAAGTAAAAAGCAAAGAAGCCGGTTCTCATCTGGGACATGTGTTTAACGACGGGCCCAAGCCGACCGGGATGCGCTACTGCATAAATTCCGCGTCCCTGAGGTTTATTCCTAAAGAAGACCTGGAAAAAGAAGGTTACGGGGAATACAAGAGACTGTTCGAATAACAATCGGTTGACCTGAATATTCCCGCAAAAATCAACTGTTGACATCCTCTTTGTTTCGATGTATTATGCACATATGTGCATAATTGGAGAATGATATGAGGCCGAAAAAAACAAGGTGGGTCAAATGCGAGCCGGGCGAGAGGTGTTTCAGGCCGCAGTGCAAGCCGTTGAATAAACTGAAAGGTGTTACATTGACGATAGACGAGTTCGAAGCCGTCAGGCTTGCGGATCTTGAGGGGTTGGAGCAGGAGCAGGTTGCGCATAAGATGAAAGTCCACCGTTCCACAATATCCCGGATACTTGAATCCGCCCGCGCGAAAGTCGCGGATGCCCTGGTAAATATTAAGGCAATCCGAATAGAGGGAGGCTGCTGCGAGATAATACAGAAGAGGAAAAAGAATGAAAGAGAGAAATAAATTTTTATTGATTGCGGCGGTATTCCTGGCGTGTTTTTATATGCCTGTCGAACTTCTGCCGTTCAGGAACCCCGTATTTGAGGCTCTGGCTCTTGTCAGGTGGTATGCAAGGGAACATGTTATCTTGTGCCTGGTGCCGGCTTTTTTTATAGCCGGGGCTATTTCCGTTTTTATAAGCCAGGCTTCAGTAGTTAAGTATTTCGGCGCGAAGGCGAATAAGTTTCTTGCATACAGCGTTGCTTCCGTTTCAGGGACGATTCTTGCGGTGTGCTCCTGCACGGTCTTGCCGCTTTTCTCAGGAATATACAAGAGAGGTGCGGGACTGGGGCCCGCGACGGCGTTTCTTTACTCCGGCCCCGCTATAAACGTGCTGGCGATTATAATGACCGCGAGGATACTCGGATGGGAACTCGGGCTTGCGCGCGCTGTCGGGGCGGTTTTATTCAGCGTTGTTATCGGATTTCTGATGCACATCATATTCATTAAAGAAGAAAGGGCAAGGCACGCGGGCGGGGATTTTCCTGCAGGCGCCGCCGCTAAAGAGGAGAGGTCTTTGTCTAAAAACGCTTTGTACTTTGCCTCTATGGTGGGATTTTTGGTTTTTGCCAACTGGGCAAAGCCGGAGGAAGGCTCGTCGGTTTTATGGGCGTATATTTACGGAATTAAATGGTATATATCCTTCGGGTTTTTGGTTTTACTGGCAGTGATAATCTTAAAGTGGTTTAAAAAGGATGAACTTAAGAACTGGGTCTCGGCATCCTGGGTTTTTGCCGCGCAGATATTGCCGCTTCTCTTAGCCGGTGTTGTTGTCGCGGGACTGTTACTCGGCCGTCCGGGTAATGAAGGTTTTATACCTTCAGGGATAATAGAAAAGGCTGTCGGGGGAAATTCTGTGCTCTCCAATTTCTTCGCGGCTGTAGTCGGGGCTTTTATGTATTTTGCGACGTTGACGGAAATTCCCATACTGCAGGGCCTTCTCGGCTCGGGTATGGGTAAAGGCCCGGCGCTTGCGTTATTGCTCGCGGGGCCCGCGTTGAGCCTGCCTAATATGCTGGTGATAAGAGGCGTTATCGGCACAAAGAAAACTGTCGTGTATGTCAGCCTTGTCGTCATTATGGCGACATTCAGCGGCATAATTTTTGGTTATATGGCGAATTGATTAAAATGGGGAATGGAGAATTTATGAAAATTGAGATTCTGGGTATGGGTTGTCCGAAATGCAAACAGCTAACAGCGAATGCCGAGGCAGCTGTGAAAGAATTAAATATTCAAGCTGAGATCGGCAAGGTCACGGATATCGATAAGATCACCGAGTATGGTGTCATGATGACGCCTGGGCTGGCCATTGACGGCAAGGTGGTTTCATCCGGGAAAGTTCTCAATAAAGATGAAATCAAAGAAATCATTTCAGGGGGCGGATGTGAGAAAAACAATACAGGTTCTTGCGGTTGTTGCGGCAATTAGCGCTGGTTCTTTCGCTTTTGCCCAAGCAAGGCCGCAGGCGAAAGTCATTGCTTATTATTTTCACGGGAGTTATCGTTGTCCGACATGTAACAATATGGAAAAATATTCACGGGAAGCGATAGAAACGAATTTTAAAGACGCTCTTTCTTCCGGAAAACTCGAATTCAGTCCGGTTAATGTGGAGGAACGCGGCAATGAACATTTTGCGGAGGATTATAAGCTTTATACCAAGGCGCTTATCCTGTCTTCGGTAATGGACGGCAGGGAAATCAGATATAAAAATCTTGATAAAATCTGGCAGCTCGCGCGCAATAAGCAAAAGTTTATCGATTATGTGACAGATGAAGTGAATGAGTTTATGAAAGAGGAGAGGTAATGGAATTATTAATCACTTTCGGTTCCGCGTTATGGCTTGGGATACTAACTTCAATCAGTCCCTGTCCGCTTGCGACAAATATCGCGGCGGTGTCTTTTCTGTCCAAGAAAATAGCGCATCCGTTTATGGTATTTATTTCAGGCCTTGCGTATACAATCGGAAGGATGGCGGCGTATGCGGCGCTCGGGTGGATTATTATCAGCTCTCTTTTAAGTGTGCCGCAGCTAGTGCAGTTTTTGCAGAAGTATTTTGTCAGGGCATTAGGACCTATTTTGATAATTACGGGGTTGGTTCTATTGGAAATAATCCCGCTGAGGTTACCGGGGTTGTCGTTGTCTCAGAAGCATCACAATAGGCTTGTGGAATCCGGTGCGCCGGGAGCATTTTTGCTGGGGTGGATATTTGCGTTAGCGTTTTGTCCTGTTTCGGCGGCGTTGTTTTTCGGCAGTCTTATACCGCTTGCACTTAACAGCGAAGCAGGGGCGTTGATGCCGTTTATTTATGGAGTGGGGACAGGGCTTCCGGTTCTGGTCTTCGCCGTTGCTATTGCGCTTGGGATCACTTCATTGAGCCATTGGTTTAATAAGATTACCAAACTTGAATACTATACGCGTAGAATAACCGGCGGAATTTTTATTCTGGTTGGTTTATATTACACGGAAATCTATATTTTAAGACTGTTTTGAGAGAACGCAAATAAAATTATCATAAGGATAAAGGCCCTTCAAGCAAAATTCCGCTGTTAAAGAAATTGAAAATCTATTAAAATAAACGGCATATAGGGTTAAATAAAACTTTATGTTTAGCATTATGCCGTATCTCCTGCTTTTAGCGGGATTTTTGTTATTGATTAAGGGCGCCGACCTTCTTGTCGAGGGAGCGTCATCTCTTGCCAGAAGACTTAAGGTCTCCGATCTTGCAATAGGGCTTACCGTGGTAGCTTTCGGCACGTCCGTGCCCGAACTTTTTGTGAATATTTTTGCAAGCGTAACCGGAAACAGCCAGATAGCCATAAGCAATATCCTCGGGAGTAACACATTCAACATCCTGGTTATACTCGGTGTGTCGGCTTTAATACTTCCTCTGGCGGTTGACAAAAGTTCTGTCTGGAAGGGGATTCCGCTGGTCCTTCTCGCGGCGATCTTGATTGGGGTGCTTGCAAACGATTATTTTATAGATAAAGGGGAATATTCCGCGCTTACCAGGATAGACGGTATCGTATTGTTGCTGATATTCGTTGTAGCTATGTATTACGTGGCAGGTGTGGCAAAAGATATCAACAGCGTCGATGAGTTTGCTCATCTGGTCAGCCTCAGCGCGTGGAAGTCTGCGGGGATGATAATGCTTGGCCTTCTGGGGTTGGTATTCGGCGCGAGATGGGTTGTAGGAGGCGCGGTCAGGATTGCAGAAAGTTTTAATGTCAGCCAGTCTCTAATAGGGGCTACGATTATCGCCGGCGGGACATCGTTTCCCGAGCTTGTGACTTCCATTGTAGCGGCCTGCAAGAAAAATTCCGAGATAGCCGTGGGAAATATCATCGGTTCAAACATATTCAACGTGTTTTTTGTGCTTGGAGTGAGTTCGCTGATAAAACCGATACCGTTCCAGTTAAAGACAAATATAGATGTGTCCGTCTGTATCCTTTCGGCTTTTCTTCTTTTTATATTTATGTTTACGGGCAGGAAACACAAACTGGACAGGTGGGAAGGCGCGGTATTTGTCCTGATATACATCTGTTATGTCTGCTATATAATCATCAGGAAATAGGTTAGGAGATGCTGTTATGTTAAAAAATATCTTATTGGCTTTTATTCCTGTTTTTGTGGCGGTTGACGCAATCGGGGTCTTGCCGAT
>JAFGBE010000016.1 GCA_016933315.1 Candidatus Auribacterota bacterium | reverse complement strand
TGTTTTGCTTTTTATCAGCATAGACAGCCTTGATATCTTTAAATTGAAAGTCGAAAAAATAGCAACGGATTCCCTGAGGCAGAAAGCTGAATCTCTTATTCAGCTTAAAGCGGAATCCGTTGCCCGTGAAATCGGGATTTACATCCGGAACAATCCCGTGGACCTTGAGAAGAACCTTAACTATCAGCCTTTAATGGATATTGCCGTCCAGGATGTCGGCACTACAGGATACACAGATATATTCGACGCTACGGGAAGATCCCTTATGCATCCCAATAAAGACGTGGTGGGCAGGAACTATGCGGAATGGGAAGTTAATTTTCCGCAGATGTGGCAACTTGTGAAAGAAGCCATAAAAAACGGGTCTTCCAGGGGCTACTATACTTTTCTTGAAAAAAACAGCGATAGGCCTAAGGAAAAATATCTTTGCATAAGTTCGGTGCCGGGTACGGATTATTTTGTATGTGCTTCCACGTATATCGACGAATTTTTCCAGCCGCTTGAGAAGCTCAGGCAGGAAATCAACAGCTTCTCATCACTTTTCAGGAAAAAGGCGGCGCTTATCACTGCGGGCATAATGATGATATTCTGCCTGCTTGCTTTTTTCATATCGAGATATATAACGAATCCCATAGCAAAACTGGCCGTGGCCGTAAGCCAGCTGGGCAAAGGGAATTTTACTTCCGAAGTGCATTTCGGCGGGAGCCGGGAAATCTCCATGCTTTCAGATAAGTATAATGAGATGCTGAAAGACTTGAGACGCTACATTGACGAAGTTACGGTTGCGGCAAAAGAAAAAGAGAGAATGAGAAGCGAGCTGAAAATCGCGCGTGATGTCCAGAGGCAGATGCTGCCTGAGAAACTGCCCGAGTTTGAAAATTGCGGGCAATATGCCTTATTCGGGCTTAATGATCCCGCGGAGCAGGTCGGGGGAGACTTGTACGATTTTATAAAAGCTGGGAAAAGCGCCCTCGGTTTTGCAATAGGAGATGTATCCGGCAAAGGCATCCCCGCGTCCTTGTTTATGATGCAGGCCATAACGCTGCTGAGATATAACGCCCCGGGGTTTTTTGATACCTCGCTGCTCCTGTCCCGGTTGAATGATGAAATCTGCATGCATAATCCTTCAGGGATGTTCATCACATTGATATATGCTGTTGTCGATTTAAATACAGGGGTTCTTAATTTGACAAATGCGGGGCATAATTATCCTTTATTGATAAGGTCAGGAGAGCTTGTTTTGTTTGAGGGCGAAAAAAATATTCCTATAGGCATAAAAGGCGGTGTGCCCTACCGGCAGGATATCATAAGTCTCAAAGAGGGAGATACGTTGATTTTTTATACGGACGGCATAACCGAAGCGCAAAACGGCGAGAAAGAGTTATACGGGGATGAAAGGCTTATGAAGCTTGTGAAGGAAAATATTGCGGCTTCACCCGAGACCATGGCTGACAGGATTATGCAGGGCGTTAAATCATTCCGCAGCTCCGCCCGGCAGTCCGACGATATTACTCTTGTTATCTTCAGGTATGAGGGCGGCGCGCGGTAAGTCCCGTAAGGAGGTTTTATATGGATATAAAAGTAATCAATAACCCGTCTAAAGAAAAACTGGACGAAATGGGAGTATTTGCCTGGCCTATATGGGAGAAGGAAGTCTCCTCTTTCCCGTGGCATTATGACGAGAGAGAAACGTGCTATATATTGGAGGGAGAGGTTACGGTTACGCCGCGGGGCGGCAAGAGCGTAAGTTTCGGCGCCGGCGATCTGGTGATATTTCCAGAGAACATGGATTGCGCATGGGAAATAAGCAAAGCTGTGAAAAAACATTATAACTTCGGTTGAGCGGGTTTAAAGATGAGTATTTATCTCGACATAGAAACAAACCGGTCCGGAGAGATAACCGTAGTGGGATTTTTCAGTGTTTCCGGAGGCCTGGTTCAAATGGTTAAACCTGACATAACGGGAGATAAGCTTATTGCGGCTCTTCCCGAAACGGCTTCCAGGATAGTCACGTATAACGGCAATTGTTTTGATTTAAATGTCATACGGAAGACACTAGGGGTTAACCTGCGCGGTATCTATGAATCCTGCGATTTGAGGTGGATATGCCAGAAAGGCGGGTTGACCGGCGGAATGAAAAGAGTTGAGTCGGTTCTTAACATATCGAGGGTGACAACGGGAATCGACGGCCGGGAAGCCCTGTATTTATGGGATAGATTCGCCTTTGGAGGCGACATAAAAGCGCTGGAACTGCTTTTGGAGTACAATAAAGAGGATGTCCTTAACCTTATTGAGATAGAAAAAAAGCTTATAGAGCGGAATATTTATATACCTGCCTCAGGTGGCTGATATGCTTTTGGATGTTTTTGACAAAAGAAGAAGCGTCAGGAAATATAGTGACAAAACTGTTGAGAGGGAGAAAATCATCGCCTGCCTGGAAGCAGCCCGCCTTGCGCCGTCTGCCTGTAATTCCCAGCCCTGGCGTTTTATAGTTATGGATGAGCCTTCTGTAAGGGAAAGAGCATGTGTTGCGGCATTAAGAGGAATTGTGGGGATTAATGCGTTTCTGAGGGATGCGCCGGTGATAATCGCCATTTTGTCGCGCCGAAAGATATATCTGGATATTTTAGGTAAATACTTCCGGAAAACGGATTATTGCCTTACTGACATAGGCATAGCCGGGGAACATCTTTGCCTTCAGGCCGCGCATCTTGGCTTGGGAACCTGCTGGGTGGGGTGGTTTAACGGACGGGAATTGAAGAAAGCGCTCGGGCTCGGGAAGCTTGTTAAGATTGAATATTTAATTACTATCGGATATCCCGCGGATGCGGGCTCGCCCGCGGACAGAAAAAAACTGAACGAGATTGCAAGCTGGAATAAGGACGGGTTTAAATGAAACTGCGGGAGTTCCCTGAATTCGAAGATATACAGCTTGGGCACAAAAATATTTTCAAAGACTACCTTTCGGCGCATAAAAAAGAAAGCTGCAATTTCCTGTTTGCCAATGTGTTTTCATGGAAAGACATCCTTGGGTTGAGAGTCTCTTCTCTTGACGAGAACCTTATAATCTCCGGTGTCCAGGATAATATCCCGTTTTTTTACGAACCGGTCGGGGATAAAAATCCGCTCCAATCCGCAAAAAAGGTTTTTGCGCATTTTAAGGCGGAGCAGGCGAAAATCCGTTTAAAAGGGGCAATGGAAAACTTCGCAGGAAATATTATAGCCTCTGATAAATCCTTTTCGATGAGGGAAAACCGCGATGATTTTGAGTATGTTTACCGGACCGCCGATTTAATTTCGCTTAGCGGCAATAAATACCACAGCAAGAAAAATCTCTATAATCAGTTTAAGAGGAATAACAGTTACAGGTATATAAGGCTTGAACAGGATACTGCCGAAAAATGTATTGATTTTCTGGACAGGTGGTGCGAGATAAAGGAGTGCGGCCTTGAACCTAGCCAGATAAAGGAAAATTGCGCGGCAAGGAAAATGCTTGAGAATTTCGATTATCTGGGGCTTAAAGGGGCTGTTTTTGAAGTGAACGGCGTGCTTAGCGGACTGACGCTGGGTGAGGAGTTGAGCCCGGATACGTTTGTTGTCCATGTGGAAAAAGCGACAAGCCTGGTAAAAGGCCTATACCAGGCTATCAACAGGGAATTTTTGGAAAAGGAGGCATCGGGATACAAATATGTGAACAGGGAAGAAGACGATGGAATCCCCGGCCTGAGAAAAGCCAAAATGTCATATAACCCGGTAAAATTACTGAAAAAATACGATGTTTTCTGATCTGATATGCTAAAGGCGATGCTATCCCGCCTTTTTAGTTATATCCTTTCCATGAGATAGTTCCTGTTATCGAAGAATGCCTGTGCCTGACGTTTTATCTCCTCTTCCGCTTTATCATTGCTCCAGTCCCATGTCCGGTTCATAAAGCCCACCGCTCTTGCGAACCACAGGCAGCGCATAGCCTCGACGGTTTTGTCTTTATTGTCTGATTTCTGATAGGAAACTACCATATCATAGAGTGTTTGCACCCAGAGGTCGATGTCGTTGTCGATTTGCTCTCTGGAAAAAATATCTTCCCATTCGGAGTACACATTCGGGGAAAGATTTTTTTTCAATTCATTTTTCCACTGGCGCCAGCCTTCCCTTGCATTGTCGGCCAGTTTTTTTCTGTCGATATTGAGTTCCTGGGGTTCCCCCATTTCTTCAAGCCCGAATTTCTTTAGTTCAGAGACTTCCCTCACATCCCGGATCTTCCCGGTGCTTTTGCCGATTATATCGAAAGCTGTGCCGACAACCTGCAGGAACATAGGTCCCAATTTGGGTGCGGACGGCTTATGGATTTTGCTTCCGAGACCTGTCTCAGCTATCTTGAAGCCGCCTGCGATTGCATTCATACTCAGGAAAATATCAATGCCGTATTCGAAGGTTGTCTTCCGCCATTCGAGAGACATAAGGTGTTTAACCAGTTTTATGGACAGCGCAAAATCACCGCCGATAGGCTGCCTTAAATTCATCCCGAAGAGACCGTAAACCAGAGGGTAGCATATGTTCTTGGTTATTGTGCCGTCATATTTATGCCGGGCATACAATGGGGTTACATAATCAAACCCGCTATATATGGGTTTGAGAAAATAATTGACCCATTCGGGGGTGATGCTTTTCAGGTCGGCATCCACACACACGACAGATTCTGCGCCCAGTTCAACGGCTTTTTCGAATATGTTCCTGAAGTTATAACCTTTCCCGGGAGTGTCGGGCGGAGTTGAGATATATATTTTGGGCGTGTCAGTGCCGGCGGAAAGAAAAGATTCTTTTGTCCCGTCCGGGGAATGGTTATCTCCGTTGATTATGACCGCTGATTTATCAGGGTAGTACTTTTTGAAGCCTTTGCTGAGCTGCTGGGCGGGGAAAGAAATATTGTCCGCTTCT
>JAFGBE010000118.1 GCA_016933315.1 Candidatus Auribacterota bacterium | reverse complement strand
TTCCCTTTAAGATTGTTGTAGATACGAATATATTTGTCGGCGCTTACTGGAATGAGAATAGCGCGTCCGCCGCCATATTGAAGAAAATAGAGAACAGGGAAGTAAAACTCTTATATTCCAGAGGCATAGAAAAAGAGCTGTTCTTTATATTAAAACAGATGAAAGCCCGCCGGGAATTTCTCGAGAGGGTTAAGGACATACTTGCCTTAAGCAGGGAAGTCAAAGCAGCGAAGAAGGTTGAAGTCGTGAAAGATGATTATTCCGATAATAAGTATTTCGCGTGCGCGCTTAGCGGCAGGGCCGACTGTATAATATCCTCAGACAAGCATTTTCATTCCGTGAAAAATTTTGCTATCCCCGTGCTAAAAGCGTCTGAATTTATAACTTCGTATAACGTTTGAAGTATTGAAGAAATAGGGGGGAGGGCATAATGTCACATGCCCTCCTCATTTATGGGATCCGGGTGTTACGCCTTATTTTTAACTGCGAATCCTATGATTCCTGCCAGTCCGATGCCTAAAAGTACTATACTTGACGGTTCAGGAACAACATCAGCGCTGAAATTATCGAATTCACCCCAGCTTACGCTGTTGTAAAGCCCGATATTGCCCGAAGGTATTCCCGAAAGGGATTTTGAAACAGAATCGGAACCCAGTGTGAGAGTCGCGGCGCTGCTGCTTACGTCCAGGGATAGTGTATATTGCTGTCCTGCTGTCAACGCAGCTATTGCCTGGTTGTTCCATCCGCCTGCATTCTGCCAGCGGCTTCCGTCCCATGAATATTCGTTGACGCCTATTATCCAGCCGTTTGTGTCTTTCCATAGCCCCGCTGCGAACATTGAGCTTGTATAATCTCCTCCGAAAAGTATCCCTATGCCTGATTCGGCGGCATAATAGCCTTTACTGAAATCAACCGAAATATTTCCTCCCTGGAAATCCCAGTCTACAGTTGACTTTTGCCAGTACCCTTCGCCCGCGTTGTTCTTATAGATTCCTCCGTCAATAAGCCATGTTGTCCCTGTTTCGGCTGTCCATCCGTCGGCTACCCCGTCATCAAAGTTTTCAAGCAAGGCTTGAGCATTAGATGAGAAAACAGTGAATGCCGCAAGAAGCACGATTACAAATAAACTTCTCTTCATTTCTCCTCCTTCTGTTCCGGTTAACTTAGTTTCATAGTGAAACAATATAAGGCTAAAAATAAAAGTTTATAAACACTTAATTTCAATATGAAATAAACTTATTCCACAATATAACCTCAAATCTTGTATTTGTCAAGTTGCAAATAAAAGAATAAGTCAAATCTTGACATTAAAAACGTTTTTACGGATAATAACTGTTTCATTAAGTAGGGGATAAATATGGCAAAAAAGGATTTAATTGATTTAGCTGATTTGTCAAAGGATGAAGTCCTGGAGATATTTTCCGCTTCCGCGGAGCTGAAAAAGAAGCTCAAGGAAAAAAAGCAGGCTGATATCCTTAAGGGGAAGACGCTTGTCATGCTTTTTGAAAAGCCTTCTTTGAGGACAAGGGTTACCTTTGAAGTCGGGATGTTCCAGCTGGGCGGAATCGCGATTAATCTCGATCCGTCTACGGTTAAGTTGGGCGTGAGGGAAAGCATCTACGATGCCGCGAAGAATTTTTCGCGGTGGGTCAACGGAATAATGGTCAGGACATTCTCGCACAAAAAAGTCGAGGAACTTGCCGAGTATTCCGAAGTGCCTGTTATAAACGGCCTCACGGACCTGCTGCATCCATGCCAGATTTTAACGGATGTGTTCACTATTATCGAAAAATTTTCCCTTGATCCCTCTAATCCGGATCTTAAAGGGATAAAAGTATCGTATGTCGGCGATGGCAACAATGTTGTGAATTCTCTTGTCCAGGCTTCCGGTCTGCTGGGGTTTGATTTGAGCATTGCCTCGCCGGAGGGGTATTTCTGCAGTAAAAAGATTCTGGATGCCGCCGGGGTTCTGGCAAAAACAAGCGGCGCCAGGATAGAGGTGGGAACAAATCCTTATGAGGCGGTCAAAGATGCCGATGTCGTATATACGGATGTATGGGTAAGCATGGGGAAAGAGAGTGAGCAATCCAAAAGGCTGAAAATTTTCAAGCCGTTCCAGGTAAATAAAAAACTTTTTGCCCGCGCTAAAAAAACAGCTTTTTTCATGCATTGCCTGCCTGCCCACAGGGGCGAGGAAGTGACTGATGAGGTTATAGACAATCCAAATTCGATTGTTTTCGATCAGGCGGAAAACAGGCTCCATGTCCAAAAAGGCATTTTAAGTATTCTTATGAAAAATTCCTGATCGGAGATATCACCCAGCATGAAAAAAAGGAAATTGCTTTATTCAGGCATTAAAAGGCCATCCCCATCAAGCCTGAAGGTAGTGGATAAAATCCCCCTCGGGCCTTCGGTTAAAAAAGCATGGATAGACGAGTCAGGCAACCTGGTTACCGAAAGCTATGTTTCGGGCAGGATGCTTGGGAAAACCGAAAAAGGGGAAAGGCTCTGGTTTTTTGACCGTCATGGCGACTGTGTGATGGAGCAGTCGCATAACTTGCCCTTACCCTTTGTCCATATGCTTGCCACAGGGCCGCAGTGTTACAGTATCTGTGACCATTTCCTCAGAGGTTATTTCGGAATCGACTATACCCGTATGTTCGGCGAATTCGACGGACATTATTTCCCCAAGGACCAGGGCCGGTTTGTATGGGTGCGCTCCAGGGATGATAAATCCTGCTGGTGCGTGAATTTTGCCCCGCAGAGGAAAATAGAGCCCGATTCGTTCGTTTCGACTTTCGGTATGGGTTTTGCCTCCGTTGAAAATGAATCAAAAAGCCTGGGGCTGAAAGGGAAAATAGAAGTTTTTATTCCTTTAAAGGATAAAACCGAGTACTGGATAACTGAGATTGAAAATACAGCCCGCAAGAAGAAAGAAGTGGATATTATCTGTGTCGTTCCCGTATTCGGGGGAAACCGCCATTATGTTGAATATCACCGGGACGTCGTGCGGCTGTACAATAAGGCGGACTGGGACGTTAAAAAAGGGTCTATCAAGATAAAACCGGGAATAGAGTGGGTAGAGGGGCGTTCGAAGAAAAGCGACATAACATATTTTATGAGCGCCAGTTCTGATACAGGGAAAAAGCCCGACCGTTATTATACGGACAGGGAATCTTTCCTGGGCCCCCATCAAAGATGGGCCGAACCGCTCAGTATCCTGGCGGATATTCCGCCGAGATATAAAATGCTCGGCGAAGAGGCTGTAGCCGCTGTGCAGTTTTCGTCAGTAACTCTGAAGCCCGGAGAGAAAAAGCATTTTGTCGTGCAAAACGGTATCGGAATTACGGAAAAAGAATCCGATTTATTGATAAAAAAGGCTACATATAAGAATTCAGTTGCGGAATTAAACAAGGTGAAAAATTTCTGGGATGAGAACATAAACCGGAAAAAAATCGAAACTCGCAGCCGCGATTTCAATATTTCATGGAATAAGT
Source organism: Candidatus Auribacterota bacterium (assembly GCA_016933315.1). GTDB lineage: Bacteria > Auribacterota > UBA6266 > UBA6266 > UBA6266 > UBA6266. Next base: position 2,456 of record JAFGBE010000118.1, on the reverse strand, counting down.
GGTGGTATTACCAGCTTTCCATGAGGCGCTGGTTCGGAAATACGGGGCATCCTGAGTTCGATTATGGCACCGACTTCAGCGGATGGAGAGAAATCTGGCAGGATATGATAGGGGCGATACTGGTAGATGCCGAAGGTGTCGAGACCCAGTTGCTGGATACCCTCTCCGGTATAAGGCTTGACGGCACAAATGCCACAAGATTCTTTGCCAGGACAAAGGCCTTCGGCTCCGATAAGGTTAACGGGTTGTGGTGTGACCATCCTTACTGGACTGCCCAGACGGTGCTGCTTTTTGTAGATTATATCGGGCAGATGGATTATTGTCTGAAAAAGAAAGCGCCGTACTTCAAAGACTTATATCTGAGAAGGGGCGATTCCGTTGATAAAGATTGGCCTGAAGATGTTGTGGGTTTTGCAAAAGATAAAAAACGGCGCAAAGTTTTAGGGACAGTCCTGGAGCATATTCTGGTCCAGAACCTCACCATGTTCTATGATTCGGGGAAAAACGGGCTTTTGTCGATTAAACGCGCCGATTGGAATGACGGTATGGACCAGCTCTGGGGTGAGAGCGTTACTTTCAGCATGGGTAATGTCCAGAACCTCAGAGACATAGCATGTTACCTTCAGAAACTAAAAGATAAAAAATCCGTTTCCGAAGTGGAATTAATGGAGGAAATAAAAATTCTTTTAGGCAAAAACACTTCCGATTCCCTTGCCAGGAAAAGAGTTCTCGATGATTTTGTCGGGAAAGTGGATAGCGGGGTTACGGGCAGAAAAATCGGCATCCCCATAGATGAGCTCATAAGAGATCTCAGGGAAAAAGAATCTATATTGAAAGATGTTATAAATAAAAAAGCCTGGAACGGAGAATATTACACAGGTTATTTTTACAGGGACGGAAAGCCGGTCGACACAAAATCCGGAAAGAATAAATTTGAAATCAACCTTATGCCGCAGTCTTTTTCTATTATCTCCGGTGTAGCCAACGGGCAAAGGGCCGAAAAAGTAATTAAATCGGTTAATAAATACCTTAGCGACAGGAGTGTCGGCGGCCTGAAATTGAATTATCCTCCTTACAGGGAATTTGACCCCATGATAGGGCGCTTGACAGGTTTTGCCCCGGGAACGAAGGAAAATAATGCTGTTTTCAATCACGCAAACCTGTTCTGGATATATGCTATGATGCTTCTGGGAAAACCAGGGGAAGCGCTCAGGGTCTGGGATGGCATTAATCCGCTGAATCATGAGCAGACTGAGGCTAAAATACCGCCTTTTCTTCCCGAGTACTGGGTCTCCGAAGATAACGGGCACATAAGCGGGCGGGGCGAATATCCTCTCCTGACCGGCTCGGCTGTCTGGACCCGCATTATTTTTGAAAGATATATAATAGGCTTCAGGGCTTATGTTGAAGGGATTATCATAGATCCGAAAATTCCGGGAGGAGAGAGCTGGAAAGATGTGAAATTTTACACTAAATTCAAGGGCTCGGAATATGTAATAAATGTGCAAAACCCTACGGGAAAAGCCGTTAGAAAAATAAAAAAGATACTAATCAACGGCAGGGAACACAGGGGTCTTTTTATAAGCCCTCCTAAAAGCCGGAAGATTTTTATCGAGGTTATATTAAAGTGAAGCAAATAATCGCCTTGACAAATCCTGAAATAGTATTATATTTATAGTAGGTTTTGTTTTTTTTTGCGAAAAAATGTAACCGTTTACACACGTTGTTACATTTGTCAATAGTAAAACCTGGTCTATTATGATTTTTGGAGAATAAGGGGGAAAAGGAGGGGAAATGAGAAAAGTTATTGTTTGTGTAGCCGCTTTATTAACTACTGTAATCCTGCCTTTAAGCGCTTCCGCAGAAACAGTGCTTGCCGATTTTAATACGGGCTCTTCGCCCAACAATGTCGGCGGCGGCCTAGGCGCATGGGATAAAGATCCTCAGGACAGCACGCAAACCTGCAGGGAATCATTTGACAGTATGGTAAAAAACGGGAATAGCGGGTGTTCCCTGAAGCTTGATTATGATGTTGATTCGCCCAATGCCGCGTTTAACGGTTTCTGGATGAAGCTGAACAACATGGACCTGTCCCAGTATAAGACATTGAACCTTTGGGTTAAGGGCGATCCGTCCAGAGGTTACACCGAGAGATTAAAAATAGAACTTAAAACGCCGGATGGGGTAGGCAAATACTATGTAACCGGAATCAATTCGGATTGGCAGAAAATTTCCATACCTCTTTCTAGTTTCGGGCTTAGCAGCCTTAGCAGCTGCACGGAGTTTGTGATAGTTTTTGAAGACCAGGTCGCGACCGATAAAGACGGCACAATGTATATAGACGATATATCTGTGGAATAAAATGTGGGGGATAAAAGAGGAAAGGAGTAAAGGATGAAGAAAGTATTATTTGCTGTTGTAATAGCGTTGGTGATGGTAAGCCTTCCTGCCTACGC
>JAFGBE010000117.1 GCA_016933315.1 Candidatus Auribacterota bacterium | reverse complement strand
GCCTTGAATTCAGACGGCCCGTTGATAACCATCCCGTCGTCCGTCTCCTGAATATCCGCTCCGGCAGACTTCAGATTATTTACGATATTCGATATCCTGTCGGATTCCTTGTGCCTTAATTCTTCGGCATTCCTGATTACGGTCGTGCCATCCGCAAAACTCGCAAGAAGCGCGATAACAGGGATTTCATCTATAATATTGGGAATTATTTTTCCCGAAATCCCAATCGCATTAAGTGAAGAGCTTTTGACAAGAATATCGCCGACCTGCTCGCTGTAGCGACCTGTGTTATCATAATTAATCTGCACATTTGCGCCCATTTTCTGGATAATTTTCAAAAAACCGGTCCGCGTGGGATTCAACCCCACGTTTTTTATCAGAAGCTCGGATTTTTTCGTTACCATAGCCGCCGCGATTAAAAACGCCGCGCTGGAAAAATCTCCCGGAACAATTATATTTACGCCATGTAATTTCGCTTCCGGATTAACAGCAACCGATTTTTCCGTCGTAAGAATTTTGCCGCCCATAAACTCAATCAGTTTCTCCGTATGGTCCCTGCACGGGAAAAGCGAATTCACTATGGTCGTGCCTTCGGCGTTCAGCCCGGCAATCAATATGCAGGACTTAACCTGCGCGCTTGACACAGGCATATCATAAAAGATGCCTTCCAGCATTCCCCCTTTTATTTTGAGAGGGGCCGTGATATCGCGCTTATTCTCCGCGGGCGCGCCCGATATGTTACAGCCCATCATGGAAAGCGGCGTGATTATCCTGGACATCGGTCTTGAAGAAAGAGATTCATCTCCTGTAAGCACGGCTGTCACGGGGTACCCGGCGACAGCTCCCGCCGTAAGGCGCAGTCCAGTCCCCGAATTTCCGAAATATAAATCCTTGTCGGGGGTCTTAAGTCCTTTTTTTCCGGAGCCTTTTATTCTTATAAGACTGCCGTCGTCACCTATATCAACCCCGAGATTCCGGAAAACAGAGACTGTGTTCATACAGTCCTCGCTTCTGAGGAAACCCCTCACCTCGGAATCCCCTTCCGCAAGCGAAGCAAGTATTATAGCCCTGTGGGAAATAGATTTATCGCCGGGTAATTCAATTTCACCGGCGACCTTAGAAACAGGATTGACGCGAAGATTACTCATTTCTTTAAATGTTCTATGATTTTATCACGTTTTAGTTTTGACTCCTCCAGCAATTTTTGAAGAAGGGTTTTGTCATCTTTTTCCAAAGCGTCTATAACACGGTTAACCTCTTTTACAAATTCCTTTGCCGAAGAGAGAACTTCTTTTTTGTTGTCTAAAAATATATCTGCCCATAGATTCGCGGGTGATGAAGCTATCCTCGTCGTATCCAAAAACCCGCCGCCGACCAAGTTTGAATTCATATCTATATCGGCATCCGCCGTTATTGCACGGACAAGCGCATACGCCGCAAGATGAGGCAGATGGCTTATCCTGGCCAGTATTTTATCGTGTTTTTCGGGAGACATTTCAATGCACCGGGCTCCGAGCATTTTCCAGAAAGAATGAGCCCTGGCGACAGCGGCATGAGGCGTTTTATCGGTCGGCGTAAGGACGCATACGGCATTATGGAAAAGCCTGTCATTTGCGGCTGAAACACCTCTTTTTTCCGTTCCTGCGATGGGATGGGAACCGATAAAAAGAGCTTTGTTATCAAAAATTTTCTCAAGTCTCTTGACTATGCTTCTTTTTGTGCTGCCTACATCGGTTATAAGACATTCTTTTGAAATAAGTTTTGCTACGGATTCGGCTTTATCCGCTATCGCGCTTACAGGGGTGCATAAGACAACAGCTTCCGCGCCCGGCATGGCCAGGTCAAGATCCATTGTAGCAGATGTGACGGCGCCTGCCCCGGTCACTTCATCCACGGCGCTTTCCCTCCTTACGACTGCTACAACTTTTTCGGCAAGTTTATTTGACAGCAGGGCTTTCCCGATTGAGCCTCCTATAAGGCCCGGGCCCACGATAACAACTTTCTTAAATTTCATCTTACAATTTTCTCCCGGATGCTTTTACGATAACCCCGATATCCTCGATCAATCTGCTGAATTCCGCAAAATTAAGCGATTGCGCGCCGTCCGACACGGCTCTTTCAGGGTCGGGATGCACTTCTATCATAAGCCCGTCCGCCCCCGCCGCGATAGCGGCTTTACTCATCGGAAGTACAAGGCTTCTTTTGCCCGTAGCGTGGCTCGGGTCGACTATCACAGGCAGATGGCTTAACTCCTTAATCAACGGGACAGCGCTCAAGTCAAGCGTATTCCTTGTCATATCTTCAAACGTCCTTATGCCGCGCTCGCACAGTATGACATCTTTGTTGCCTCCGGCAAGTATGTATTCCGCAGACATAAGGAACTCCTTTATTGTGGAGCTCAACCCCCTTTTCAGAAGAACCGGCTTTTTGCAAAGGCCCACTTCCTTTAAAAGATGGAAATTCTGCATGTTCCGCGCGCCTATCTGTATTATATCACTGTATTCTTCTACAAGCCGGACATCGCGCGTATCCATAACTTCTGTAACAATCGGCAGCCCGGTAATTTTACCGGCTTTGGCCATAAATTTCAGGCCTTTTTCGCCCAACCCCTGGAAACTGTAGGGGGATGTCCTGGGCTTAAAAGCGCCCCCTCTCAGTATATGCGCGCCGGCTTTTTTTATGTGCTCGGCCGTTTCAATTATCATCTTTTCATTCTCAATCGAACATGGCCCGGCCATTATAGCTTCTAAATTTCCCCCGATTTCAACCCCCTTGACATTTATAACAGTGCCGTCGGGTTTAAATTCCTTGCTTACCAGTTTATATGGTTTGAGGATCGGCATAACTTTTTCGACGCCCGAAAAGGCTTCCAGAGGGGTGTTTCTGATAATATCCTCATCACCGATTACGCCGATGATAGTACGCTCCTTGCCCTCTGAAACCATGGGGGTAAGTTTAAGCTCTTTTATCTTTTCTACAATATGGGTCTTTTGTTCTTTTGTGATTCCGGGTTTTAAAACAATAATCATTTATTTCCTCCAGTCAGGCTCATAACAACTTCCAAATTCCTGATAAAATTCCTGTTTTCCGAAGGCAGTCCGACCGTCACCCTGATATATTCATTTAAACCGTAAGACCCCATCGGCCTAACAATAATACCCTTTTCGAGAAGCATATCAAAAAACTTTTTTGAGTCGCCCGTTTTGATCAGGATAAAATTAGTGGAAGTTGGGATAAATTCCACGCCCATCCTGCGCAGGTTTGAAACTATATAATCAATCCCTTCCGCATTAGTCTCCAGCGTCCTCTTTACATGCTTCAGGTCGTCCAATGCGGCCAAAGCGGCCGATTGCGCGATCGAATTGACGTTAAAGGGCTGTCTTGCTTTATTCAGCGTCTCGATAATCGATTTATGCCCGATTGCATAACCTATCCTGAGGCCTGCAAGGCCGTACATCTTCGAAAACGTCCTTAAGATAACCAGATTGGGTTTTTCAGTGGAAATTTTCACCAGATCGGGAAAAGTCTTTTTGTCGGCATATTCACAGTAGGCTTCATCCATCACGGTAAGGACATTTGACGGCACCTTTTCTATAAAGGCCGCAACCTCATTCCTGTGGTTCATCGTTCCCATAGGATTATTCGGATTGCACAGGAAAACTATCTTTGTATGTTCCGTCAGGGAGCCCGCCAGCTTTTCCAGGTCTATCCTGTGGTTTCTCAACCCTGTTTCTATTGTCTTAATCCCATAGCTGTGGGCTATAATCCGGTAAATGATAAAAGAAGGAAAGCCGTATGCTATCCGGTCTTCCGGCTCTGAAGCATATGAATGTATGGCAAGCAGGATTAATTCATTAGACCCGTTACCCAGGCAAATGTTCTCGGGCTTTACATTAAGGGAGGCTGCAAGTTTCCTGCACAGGTAGTATGAACCTGACTCGGGATACAGGTGCACCTTTTTCAGGGCCTTGTAGGCCGCCTTTAAAGCAAGAGGCGACGGCCCCAGGGGATTTTCATTGGAAGCCATCTTAATTACTTTTTTTAACCCTAACTCCCGTTTAACTTCTTCAATCGGCTTGCCGGGCGAGTAAGGATTTAGCGAAATAATATGTTTTTTAGGCAGAGGTATCATAAGATATTTATTTTAACGCACCCTGGGATAAGACCCCAGTATCTTGACAAGTTTACAGTGCCTGGAGATACCCTTTATGCATTTTTTTATTTTCTCATCTTCCACATATCCGTCAAAATCCACAAAGAAGTAATACTCCCACGCCCTTTTCCGCGAAGGCCTCGATTCGATTTTCGTAAGATTTATCTTCATCTTCTTGAATGGCTGCAATAATTCATAAAGAGCCCCGACCTTATCTTTTATCATAAGCAAAACCGATGTTTTGTTCTTTCTGCTTTTTTTGCTGTAACTCCCCCCGACAATCAAAAACCTGGTCTCGTTATGCGCCGTGTCCTGGATTGAACTTGCCAGGATTTTCATATTATATTTTTCCGCGGCCAGGCTGCTGGCGATAGCGGCGGCATTTTTTTCCCTGGCTGCCCTTATGGTGGCGGCCGCAGTACTGGATGCCGGTATATACTCCAAACCCGGAAGATTGGCTTCAAGCCATAACCTGCATTGCCCGAAAACCTCCGGCTTTGAATATATTTTCTTTATCGCCCTTAAAGAGCAATTGCCTATCAGGTAGTGCGTTATCTCCAGATAAATCTCGGCGCAGATTTTAAGGTCTGCATCGATAAACATATCCAGCGTATGCGTAACACCGCCTTCTATCGAATTTTCTATCGGGACGACACCGTAATCGGCGCTTCCTTTTTCAACAAGGCTGAAAACATCCGAGATGGAAACCGCAGGCAGATATTTTACGGAGGAACCGAACTTTTTGGAAGCAGCCATCTGCGTAAACGAGGCTTCAGGGCCCAAAAAAGCGACGGTTATATTTTTTTCCAGCGCAAGAGAGGCGGACATTATTTCTCTGTAGATATTTTGAAGGGAATTTTTATCTAGAATCCCCTTGTTTATCCGGGCGATATTGTTGTATACCTCTTCTTCTCTTGAAGCCGAATAATATTCCGCTTTGTGTTTTT
>JAFGBE010000116.1 GCA_016933315.1 Candidatus Auribacterota bacterium | reverse complement strand
GCCATTTTAGCGGTAAATTCAGGCTCAAATCCAAAGCGCTGTGATTTGAATCTTACATCATTCAACAGGGAAGCTCTGAATGCTTTATAACAGGTTTCCATGTCCGTGAGATTTATATTTGTGAGCGCATTGGAAAGGAGGGTAAGAAATCGGTTGCCTACATAGTGCCAGAAAAAGAGGACCCTGTGGGGAACGCCGATAAACCTTGAACCGAAAACAACATCAGCCCTGCCGTCCATTATAGGTGTAACCAGTTTTTCATATTCCGCAGGATCATATTCAAGGTCGGCATCCTGTATGATGACCACATCTCCGGTAACCTTTTCGAACCCTTTTCTCAGTGAATAGCCTTTTCCGTAGTTTCTGTCCGAGAAAAGCTTGATAACCCTGGGATTGTCTATCATTTTAAGGGTTTCTGTTGTGCCGTCGCTGGAGCCGTCATCCACTATTATGAGCTCATGTATATTCCTGGCTGAAAGCACGCTTTCGGTTATTTTCCTTATAGTTGCTTTCTCATTATAGGCGGCCATGACAACTGATATTTTCATATTACGCGCTCCTTTTTGTAAGAAATGTCGTAATTTCCTTTAAAGCCCTGCCTTGTGCCTTGAAGGATTCCGCAATTTTGATGGCGGCGGCGGAATATTTGAGAGCATGCTGTTCGGCAGTCTGCAGCCCGAAAACGGATGGATAGGTGTTTTTACCGGCTGAAGAGTCCTTCCTCAGCTTTTTTCCTGCTTTTTTTTCATTTCCCGCGATATCCAGCAGGTCATCCGCTATTTGAAAAGACATGCCTATATTATATCCGAATTCTTTCATTTTCCTGGTTGCAGACAATCCGGCGGAAGCTGCTATTGCCCCAAGTTCGCAGGCGCAGGAAAACAATGCCGCAGTTTTGTTTTTGTGTATAAAAAGCAGTTCCTTGCGGGATACTTTTCTGTTTTCTGAAAGGATATCTGCGCACTGCCCCGCTATCATACCGGAAACCCCCGCATTTAACGACAGTGATTTCAGCGCTTTGCCATTTCCTGGAGATTTGGAAAAAGCAACGGTCTCGAACGCAAGATTTAGGAGGGCATCTCCTGCAAGAATGGCTATAGCCTCGCCGAATACCTTGTGGCATGTGGGTTTCCCCCTCCTGAAATCGTCGTTATCCATCGAAGGAAGGTCATCGTGTATCAGTGAATAACAATGGACCATTTCGATTGCGCATGCAAAATCAAGAACCGCTTCTTCTTTGCCTCCCAGAGCTTCGCAGGCAGCTATGGCTATTATAGGCCTGATCCTTTTGCCCCCGGACATAATACTGTAGCGCATAGCTTTAAAAAGATGTGACGGATGTTTGCCGGCATTTGGCAGTATATTGTCCATGTGCCTGTTTATCAGGGATATCTTTCTTTTGAAATATTTTTCAATGCCGTTTTTCACAATAAATATAATATGGGAAATTACCCTTAAATGCAAAAATTATAATATTAATTGATGTGGTATAAATATTTCTTGAAGCCGGAAGTCATAACATATTATAATTTTCAAACTTATGATAACCAGTAGTTTGAATGCGGCTAAAAAGCCTTTTTTTGATAAGAGATCCGCTTTTAATCTGTCGTTGCTGATTTTTCTTCTCTTTGTCTATGCGGTTTCTTTTTATTTAACGCCTTCGCCGGATGGCGTAGGGACTCACAAGAACCTGTTTCTTCCCCCTTGCCTGTTTTATGAGACTACGGGGATTCCGTGTCCTTTCTGCGGGGCGACTACCTCTTTTGCCTGTCTGGCTAAAGGCAGGATTGTTGAAGGGTTTAAAGCAAACCCCTTTGCCTTCCTGTTATTTTTTTCAGGTTTTTATTTTTTGCTTTATTCGGGATATTGTTTTATCCTAAGTAAGCCGTTTGATTATATGTATTTTTTCAATATGGCGGTTCATTTCAAATGGCTGGTTGCGGCTTGTATCATTATTTCATGGATTATAAAGGTATATTGCTATCTTAATTAAGTAAATCTAAAGGAGGTTTATATGGACGAACCTCTAAAAACGCCCGAAGTCGTGCCGTCAGCCGATAAGGCAAGCGGAAAAGCTATTACGTCCCTGGTTCTGGGGATTCTGGGCCTTCTTTGCTGCGGCCCGCTCGCAATAGTGGCCTGGATATTGGGGGCTATGGAGCTTTCAGACATTAAAAAGGGCCTTTCTTCCAAGGCGGGGGAAGGGATGGCAAAAGCCGGTATGATAATAGGCATAATAGGTACTGTTCTCATGGTTCTTGGTATTCTGGTCTGGATAGCGATTATGGCAATGGGAATAATGGCCGGTGTTGCTGAACAGGGCGGCAGTTATTAAAAGGAGGTTATAACTATGCGTTTTCAAATTGAACAGGCTTTAAAATATCCTGCGAAAGACACCAAGTGGGCGGTTAAGCTCCTTATTCTCGGGGCGACTCTTATAATACCCGTTGTAAATGTGGTAACGAGCATATTTGCGGCAGGGTACATAATAAGATTCTTAAGATCGAGCATCGCCGAGTTTAAAGGCGGGGCGGAAGCTAGTCTTCCTGAATGGGATGATATGGGAAAAATCTTTATGGAAGGGCTTATGCCGTGGGTAATATGCATCATATACGGCATAGTGTTTTCTTTTGTGCTGTTTGTGGTAAAGCTGGTATTTTCCATGCTGGCTTTTCCCCTCATAGCTTTTGTGCTTCTTCTTGTTATGGCTCCGGTTGTCTTTGTGGCGCTGGCCGGGTATTGCCAGAATTCGAAGTTCGAAGATGCTTTCAAGGTGAAAGAGCTTTTCAATGAAGTAAAGTCAAAATGGCTTGATTACATTATTGCGGGCCTGATTTCATGTGTTGTCAGTTCAATCGGTTTCCTGGCGTGTTATATAGGCGGAATTATCACTATGCCTTACGGAAAGGTTATCGGAGTCAGGATGATGTCCCAGGTTTATTGTGCCGCGCAGAAATCTGTGAAAGAGAAATAATCCATTTTTCAGCGGGAAACGGGCCGGAAGGAAAGTTTTATTTTTCTTCCGGCTTTTTTTCTGCAGTATGGCTGTCATCGCTTAGATGTGTTGAGATTCTATATGTGCCTTCGAGCCATCCGTAAAGGTCGCTGTATTTGCAGTGATGGGAGCAGAACGGGAAGAACTTTAAGCTTTTTTCCACTTTATTCCCGCATCTGGGGCAGCTAAATTGTTTTATCGGTTCAGTCATTATTTATTGTCTTTCGGGCATGTGCTGTCTTTTGCCGGACAGTTCCTGCAGCTTCCATTGCCGTTTTTCCCGGCTTTCTTATAATCGTTTGCATAGAAGCCGGACCCTTTAAAAATTATACCCGAACCGCTTCCGATTATTTTTACAACAGCACCTTTGGCATTGCATTTAGGGCAATCCTTTACAGCCGGATCGCTCATCTTCTGGAAAAGCTCGAACTCGTGCCCGCACTTTTTGCATTTATATTCATAAGTCGGCATTTTCACCTCCGATGTTGTATTAAGCAGTATGAAGATTAATAAATCAGAAGATGTAAAGTCAAGCGATAAATGATGGTTTCCTGTTGACAATGGAGATGGGTGATGTTAATATAGCTCCTATATAGGAGTATAGAAGATGGGTGTGCCGAAGTATGTGCTGATAAAAGATTATATATGCAGGCTGGTAAAAGATGGAAAATTAAAGCCGGGAGACAAGGTTTTCTCAGAATCTGAGCTTTCTAAAAAATTCTCTGTCACCGAAATGACCGCGAGGCATGCGCTTGAAAGCCTGAGCATTGAAGGTGCCGTATCCAGAATACACGGGAAAGGTACTTTTGTGGCGGGAAAAGGCTCTTTTGGCTCCGCTAAGGGCAACCTTTGGTTTGTCTTGCCGGAAAAGCTTGCCGGGATTGAGCCCAATCCTTACTACTCTCCGATATTATGGGGAGCGGAAAAAGCGGCCAGGAAAGCCGGCTACAGGTTTGTAGTCATGTCAATCGGAGAGCAGAAAGAGATGCTTTCGGAAAAAATAGATATGGGCCGGGTCAAGGGTGTTATGTTTACGGGCTTTGATGTGCCAGAGAAGAACAGCCGTTTTTTATCGCACAATATCCCGGTTGTCATGGTTGACTGCCTTGACCGCTCAGGTGTTTTCGATTCGGTTTGTCCTGATAATTTTTCCGGAGTAAAGGAAGCGTTGAGGCATCTTGTTTCAAAGGGGCACAGGAAAATCGCCCATATTGCCGGAGACATAGAACATAGTAACGGTAGCGAAAGGATGCAGGCCTACCTTGAATTTTCGTACGATAACGGGTTTAAGGAATCGAAGAACTTTATACTGAATGGCGATTTTCTTTTTATGACAGCAAAAAAATCGGTTGAAGCCGGTTTTGAAAAGATAAAAAAATGCTCGGCGGCATTTGCCGCAAACGATATGAGCGCGCTTGGAACCATTTCCGCTCTGAAAAGCAAGGGCGTGAGAGTTCCCGAGGACATAAGCGTTATCGGTTTTGACGATATTGATTCCTCTAAATATTCCAGCCCCGAGCTGACAACTGTGCGTGTAGATAAATGTGCTATGGGTGAAGCTGCTGTAGATTGCCTGCTAAAAAGGATAAGCGACATTTTTCGCAAACAGAGGGTAGTGAGAATTAAAACGGATCTGGTCGCAAGAAATTCAGTTTCACAGTTCAGTAAAAAATAACAACTATGGAGAAAAGTTATGCAGTTCGGATTTTTTGATGATAAGAATAGAGAATATGTAATTACCAGGCCCGATACGCCGGCGCCATGGATCAATTATCTCGGCGCATCCGATTATTGCGCGATAATCTCAAATAATGCGGGGGGATATAGCTTTTCGCAATCCCCCAAAAGCGGAAGAATATTAAGGTTCAGGTTCAATAATATACCGGAAGACAGGCCGGGAAGGTATATATATATCAGGGACCGGAAAGACGGCGATTATTGGTCGGTTTCATGGCAGCCCGTCGCAAAGCCGCTGAGGGAATTTAAGACAGAATGCCGCCATGGCCTGGGTTATACGAAGATATCGTCATTCTATAGAGGCATAGGCGCTCAGGTGACTTATTTCGTTCCGGAGAAAAAAAGGTGCGAAGTGTGGGCTCTGGAAATAGAGAATAAATCTGATAAAAGAAGGGAACTCGATATTTTTTCATATGCCGAATTCTGTTTATGGAATTCCGAGCTCGATATGAAGGATTACCAGTATATTCTCTATACCGCAAAGACCTGTTTTCGCGGGGGGCTGATTGATTACAGGCTTCAGTTCGGCGATGGCAGCCTGAAAAAGGCTTTTTTCGGCTCGACGGGAAAAACAGAAGGTTTTGATTCCGTCAGGGAATCCTTTGTCGGGCAGTACCGGAGCGAGAAGAATCCTGTTGCCGTGGAAAAAGGATATTGTTTGTCTTCCTCACAGGAAGGAGGGAACCCCTGCGGGAGCCTTCAGGTAAGAATGACGTTAGAGCCCGGAGAATCAAAGCGGGTAAACTTTGTAATGGGAGAGGTTAATTCGCCCGGTGACGGCAGCAGGGCCATCCGGTATTTCAAAAAGAAAAATTCTGTGGAAAAGGAACTTGAAAAAATCAGTAAACTCTGGAGCAAGAAGTTAAGCGCGATGCAATGTTCCACCGGAATAAAAGCGTTTGATACCATGTTTAACATATGGAATCAGTACCAGTGCCATACGACATTTAGCTGGTCGAGATCGGCATCTTATATCGAAGCCGGAGGGAGAGACGGGTTGGGGTACCGCGACAGCCTTCAGGATATCCTGGGCGTGGTGCACTCCATCCCTGAAAGAGTCAGGGCGCGGCTGGTCGAACTTCTTAAAGCTCAGACTTCAAAAGGCTGTGCTTTCCATCATATACAGCCGCTTACGATGAAAACCGGCGGCGGCAGTTTTCCTGATAGGGGTGCGATTTATTCCGATGATCATTTGTGGCTTGGAATTGCTGTCGGTGCATATGTAAAAGAGACGGGTGACAGGAAATTTCTTTTTCAAAATATTCCTTATATTGATAAAGGAGCTGCATCTGTTTATAGCCATCTTCTGAAGTCCGTGGATTTTTCACTCAATAATCTGGGTCCTCGCGGGCTTTGTCTTGGGCTTGCCGCAGATTGGAACGATTGTATTAATCTTTACGGAAAAGGCCAGTCCGTTTGGTCGAGCATGCTTCTGGTCAGATCGCTGGATGAGATTATACAGCTTGCCGGCTATGCGGGGAAAAAAGCGGATGCTATGAAATTGAAGAAATTAAAGCGGAAAATCTCGGACAGGATAAACCGTGTTGCGTGGGATGGGAAGTGGTATTTGAGGGCATATGTGGACAGCGGGCGCAAAGTGGGATCTTCTTCATGCAGGGAGGGGAAGATATTCGTAAATCCTCAATCATGGGCCGTTATGAGCGGGGTTGCCGAGCCCGGAAAAGCCAGGTTATGCCTGGCCAGCGTATCAAGGTATTTGAATACAAAATTCGGGATCCGTCTTTTAGCACCCGCTTATGCAAAGTATGACAGGGAAATAGGCTCGATCACAAGTTTTCCCAAAGGGCTTAAAGAAAATGCAGGGATATTCTGCCATGCGAATCCCTGGGTTGTTATTGCGGAATGCATTATGAAGAACCCCGAGCGCGCTTTCAAATATTGTTATAACATCCTGCCGGGCGCTTATAATTCTGATTCGGATAAGCGCAAGGCAGAGCCGTACGTCTATTCCCAGTTTACAACCGGAAAAGAGAACGGGAATTTCGGGCAGACAAAGAACCCGTGGTTGACCGGGACGGCGGCTTGGTGTTTTATCGCGTCTGCCGCTTATATATTGGGCGTAAGGCCTGATTTTGACGGGTTGGTAGTTGACCCCTGTATACCTTTAAAAATGAAAAAAGTTAACGTTAAAAGATATTTCAGGGGCGCCCTGTATGATATTCATGTAGAGCGCCGAAAAGGCTTAACATCTTCCAGGACACTGCTTAATGGAAGCGAGCTTAAAGGGATTAAAATCCCTTTACAGAAAAAGGGCTCAAAAAACAAGGTCTTCGTTTTTCTTCCTTCCTAAGCGGAGCGCCGAAATTTTTTGTAATATCCCTCTTGAATTATGTCCGGCATAGTCATATCATAATGTAATTTTATTTAGGAGGGTTAAATATGGTCCGGTGCAACAAGTGCGGTTATGATAATCCGCTAGGCAAGTTTCATTGTATGAGGTGCGGCGAGCGCCTTAAGTATGACCCGCAAAAAGAAATCAGGAGAAATAATTTTTCGGTTTGGAAAATCATTAAAAACCTGCTGAAGATAATTATTCCTGTCGCCGCAGTAGCTTCGATTGTCTTGATTCTTGTTGAACCTTCGGTCACAAAAGTAGAGGAAAGTTACTCTTACAAGGAGAGTTTTGACAACAAGCTGCTTCAGCTTCAGGTAGCTGCTTCGAAGGGAAGAGGCTATGTTATTGCCGTGACCGGCAGGGAGCTTACATCGAAAGCCCATTATTCGCTGATAGACAAGGAAGCGGAGGATAAGAAAAACATTCTTTCAAATATGGGTTTCAGAATAGACAGTGTTTACTGTTCGGTCGAATCCGGATTCCTCTATTCGACGGTTGTATATGATATGAAGGGCAAAAAAATCATCCTGAAAATCAAGTCCACCCTGGGAGCAAGCGAAGACGGGAAACTGGTCTTTAAGGCAGAGGAAGTTTCAATGGGCAGGTTGCCGATATCCTCGATGACTGTAAATCTTCTGCTTGAAAGCTTCTCGAAATCCGGAAAATATTCGGATTATTTTAAATTGCCGTATTATATTAAGGATATCAAAATAGTTAATGACCAGATATTATTTTCTTCCGCAAAACTTAAGGATTCAGTCGGCGGCGAGAAACCTTCAGATGATATCGCCGGACAGATGGACAGGGAAGAGCTTATCATTGATGCGAACAACTGTTTTAAATCGGGCGACTATGGGAAGGCGGCCGAATTATACGAAAAATATTTAAATATGTTCCCCGAAGATATTGTTAATGATAAAGTCAAACAGCTGCTGGAAAAATCCAGGAGCATGTCGGAAAATTAATTTTTAATGATATGAAAGCCGTTATTCAGAGAGTCAGCAGGGCTTCGGTTGAAGTAGCAGGGAAGCCCGTCGCTTCCATTTCAGGCGGAATGCTGGTTTTTGCAGGTGTTGAAAAAGGGGATTCGGAAAAGGATGTGTCTTGCCTGTCCGATAAAATCGCCGGTTTAAGGATTTTCGACGACGCAAACGGTAAAATGAACCTATCTGTCGCCGATACCGGCGGCAGTATCCTTATAGTTTCTCAGTTTACTCTATGTTCGGACTGCAGGAAAGGCAAGAGACCGGGTTTTGACAATGCGATGGAAGCCGCAGGAGCGGCAAAATTATTCGCTGAATTGGTCAGCTGTATAAGAGCCAGGGGAATTAAGACAGAAACAGGGGTGTTCGGCGCCGAGATGACAGTTAATATATCCAACGCCGGGCCTGTGACATTTATCCTGGATTCAAAAAAATGAAAAAAATACTGTTGATTTTGCTTGTTATTGTAATATGTTTTGGCCTGTTTTTCTGCGGCTCTTCCGCCAGGGCGGTGTATATCCTTAGCGCATCGAAGTGCTTCGGATTTTTTGCCGAGAATACGACGGTAGCAAACGAGCTTGTTTTCCAGGCTGAAAAAATGTTTGTGGAGCTGGACAGGTTATTCAAGAAAAATCCCGAGATTAAGAACCCTGTAATCGTGAAATATTCGGAATCCGACGAAGGCTCGGAATTCAATATGTCGTTTAAAGGTTACAGGGTGACTTTTTTCTCCGATAAGACCCCGGAGAATAATTACCAGGCCCTGTCAGAGCTGTGTTCCACTGCTTATTTTATGGTGGAGTCAGGAATTGAAGATACGGAATTCAGAGTTGGCCCTAATCCCGTGCCATATTGGGTTTATGCGGGCGCGGCGAGTTATATGATATATAAGCAGAGGTACGGGGTCTGGAAATTTGTCCAGGAGGAATATAGCAAGGGAATGCTGGATTTTGCCGTTTTATTCACCGATGCCGGGCGAGAAGAAAAAATAAATCCTGTTGCGGCCGGATTGCTGTTCGGTTATATAAATTCGGATAAGAAGAGACGGGATTTGTTCCTGGACTTTGTATCTTTGATAGTAAACGGCGCAAAAGTCGACACAGCTTACAAGAACACACTCTTTAAAGTGTTTGGTCCGGAGAGTAACCTGGTCTCGGATTTCCTTATAGTTGTTGACGAGAAGGTCAGCAGCTCCCTTTTTGAACTTATGTATGATGAAGAAGATACGCGCGGAAAACTTCTCGGCATAATATATACAGATCCCGGCAGCCTTGGCCTGAAATCGGAAGGGAAATTAACGCTCAGGCAATTGTATCCTCTTTTAGAGCAGAAAGACGTGAAAAAACTTATCGTGGAAAAATCCGTTGAAATAAAGGAATTAGCCATAAGAAGCCATATGCAGTACAAGGAACTGGTTGTGACATTCGATAATGCGATTGATTCCATGCTGAGAAATGACAAGGAAAGTTTCAATCGGTATTTCCATTCCGCCGATAAAAAAGCCAGAAAACTCATTGGCGGCGAATACAGGGTCAAAAAGGCAAAAATAAAGTTTTCCGATATCCGGACTGCAGGACAGGACAGCGATTGATTATGTATATGATTCTTATTTTGTTTGCCGCTTTATCCCTTGTCGGTTTTTCCCTCAGGTTTAACTGGTGGAGGGTGCCGCGGAGAGGTGTCAGGGTCCTGATGTATCATAAAGTAAGCCGCAGAAATGTCCGGAAAGAGAAGTTGCGTGTTTTTCCCGAAGATTTCAGGCGCCAGCTTAAGTATCTGAAGGAGAAAGGTTATAAAAGCATATCATTAAAAGAACTTGAAGAGTATTTGGGGGGAAAGAGGAAATTCTGTTTTAAACCTGTAGTTTTGTCTTTTGATGACGGGTATAAAGATAATTATCTCAATGCCGTTCCGATACTCAGCGAATACGGTTTTTCAGCCGTTTTTTTTATTTCCACCGCTTATGTGGGGAAAGATAACCTATGGGATATCAATGAGGCGGCATCCGGCGAGCCTATGATGGACTGGGATGAAATAAAGGATTTGTGCGAACAGGGTTTTGAAATAGGATCCCATACTGTTTCGCATGCCGACCTTACAAAGGTTCCGCGCGAAGAAATAGTCAAGGAGCTGAAAAATTCCAAAGCCGTGCTTGAATCGGAACTCGGCGTTGAAATTACGGCTGTGTCATATCCTTTCGGCCATTACAACAGGGAAGTGATGGAAGTCACGTCGGAAACGGGATATTCGCTCGGGATAGCTACCCGCCATGGGATTAATGCCGAAGCGGATAACCCTCTGGCAGTCAAGCGCATATTGATAAGAGGTTATGACATGTGGCTGGATTTTATCCTGAATGTGACAAGGGGGAGGAGCCATTTATGAGAGGATTTAAAGATGTCGCCTGAGAAAGTAATATTGCCGGTATCTGTCACGGTGTTGACTTTTAACGAAGAAGAAAATATTGCAGGGTGCCTTGATTCCGTTTCGTGGGCTTCGGAAATAATCGTTGTCGATTCGGGAAGCGAAGATAAAACGGTTGAAATATGCGGGAAATATACGGATAAAATTTTCCATAAAGACTGGGCAGGCTTTGTGGAACAGAAAAATTTTGCGACATCGAAATGTTCATTCGATTGGGTTTTCAACATAGATGCGGATGAGCGGGTGAGCCCTGAGCTGGAAGAAAGCATTTTAAACGTGTTCGGTTCCGGAGAAAAAGGTGTTTACGCGGCTTTTATGATTAATTTCAGGTCCAGGTATCTTGGCAGGTGGATATATCATTGCGGGTGGTATCCTGATTATAAACCGAGGCTGTTTAACAGGAATAAAGCCCAGTGGGAAGGGGAAGACCCGCACGCGATGGTTGTTCCCAGAGGAAGGACTAAGAAAATAAAGGGAGATATACTCCATTATGTTTATAAAAATATTTCATCCCAGATAAATACTATCCAGAGATATTCGGATACTTCTCTGCATCTGTCCGTTAAAAAGGGGAGAAACCCCAGGCTTCTTACGATGGTGTTCCATCCTGTTGTGAAATTCATCGAAACGTATATCGTTAAAAGGGGATTTTTGGACGGTTTTGCAGGGTTTGTTATTTCCGTGAACAGTTCCTTCTACGTTTTCTGCAAGCATGCTAAATTGTGGGAATATCACAAGAAACACCGGTAAGGGTTCCGGTCAGCCTCTATGATTGATAACCTCAAAAAATCTGAACTTGCGGAGAAAGCCTGCGGTAATCTGTATGCCCGGCTTGAAAAATGTGATTTGTGCCCAAGGAAATGCAATGTTAACAGGCTGGAAGGCCAAAAAGGTTTTTGCCGGCTGGCTTCCGGCGTAAAAGTGGCTTCTGTATCCGTTCATAGAGGGGAGGAACCTCCCATTTCGGGCACAAAGGGTTCAGGGACAATATTTTTTTCTTCATGCAATATGCGCTGCGTTTTTTGCCAGAATCATATGATAAGCCAGTCGGACTCGGGGAATGCCTTAACGGAAGAGGAGCTGGCGGAAGTTATGTTAAAGCTCCAGCAAAAAGGTGTCCATAATATTAACCTTGTGACACCCAGCCATTTGGTGGCGCAGATAACAAAGGCATTGGCTGCTGCTTATAAAAAAGGCCTGAAACTACCTGTTGTCTATAATTCGGGAGGGTATGATTCGGAAGATGTTTTGAGAGAACTGGAAGGAATTGTTGATATATATATGCCGGATATGAAATATTCTTCCTCCGATGAGTCTTCTTTATATTCCGGCGCCTCCGACTACCCTGAAGTTAATAAAGCGGCAGTCACTGAAATGTACAGGCAGACGGGAAATCTTGTTCTGGACAGTGATAATATCGCCGTTAGAGGGTTGTTGATCCGGCATCTTGTTTTGCCGGATACTGTGTCTGGCACAGGGGGAATCCTCGATTTTGTGGCAAAAAATATTTCCGCTGATGCATATATCAGTCTTATGAGCCAATATTTTCCCGAGTACAAATCAGGTGAATTCAGGCGCATAAACAGAGGTTTGTCCGATGAAGAGTACGGTCTGGCAGTCCGGTGTTTTCACGATTCCGGCCTGCATAACGGATGGCTGCAGGGCCTGGACATAGACCCGGATAAATTTTCCATAAAGAAATACCTGGAAGCGGATAATTGCTTGTAATAAGGGATTTTTAATTGTAAAATCGGGAATAGAAACGATAAGGACTGGGGAAAGAGAATGAAAAAAATTGTTTTTTTGCTGTTTTTCTCATTATCCTCGCTGGCATTATGCCAGCCGTCGGAATACTCCACACCGGAAAAAACATTTGAGCTCTATAAAAAAGCGGCTGGCGAAGGAGATGTTGAACAGTACCTGAAGTGCCTTGACCGCAGTACAGCCATGATCTGGAGCGACATTGCCCTCACCCCCGAACTTATTAAAAGGGAAGCTGCCCCTATCACCGGCAAAGAGTATAAAATAACCTATATCGATAATTACACCCGCCGCTATGCGATAATCAATTTCAGCGATAAAACGGTGGATGCCCCTCCTTACATATTGTGCCAATCGGACAGCGAGTGGAAGATTGACTTCAAGGCTATGACCTGGAGAATAATATGGGACGGGCAGGAGTATAGATTTATAAGGCCGTTTGAGAAAGATGACGATACTGAAAGCTCTGCAGGGGAAAAAACTTCCGGCGTGAGAAGGGCCAGAAGATAGCGTGATTTATACCCCCGACTCTCTGCTTCCAATAATATTACCGGCCGCAACTGTGCGAGGTTTTACAGGTTGGTTTTGCGGATATAAAAGGATTGAAATATTACAGAACCGGACCGGGTGGATGCAAACCTGCTGGAAATGTTGAGTATTGTATTGTTGAAGGCAATGCCCTTTTATATGCAGGATGGCATATCTTTCCCTGTCGTGAATGCTTTGTTAATCAGGTGTGAAGCCGCAAAGAAACGCGCTTTGTAAGCATTTGCATGGTGCGAGAGGGGGGATTTGAACCCCCACAGGATTTCTCCCGCTAGCCCCTCAAGCTAGTGTGTCTGCCGTTCCACCACTCTCGCAAATAAATGATTACCGAAGTGAAAATGGATTTTAACAGATAGATTCTAATTTGCAAGCAAAAAAAGTGCGTCAGGTGGAGCTGTTAATCAGAAATTTGTAGATAAAATTTCGACACTCTGGTAATATCCCTCACATTGGAGGACAGCTATGAAAACAGTACCGATAAAAAAGAAAAACAGGCTTGTTGCTTATTTCTGCATGGAAATGGGTTTTGTGAACGAAATTCCGACTTACAGCGGCGGGCTGGGAATACTTGCGGGGGATACCATTAAAGCTGCGGCCGACCTGGCTGTTCCAATGGTCGGAGTCACCATGCTGAACCTTAAAGGATATTTCAGGCAGAAGCTCGACGAGTGGGGAAATCAGACTGAAGAAGACTTGTTCTGGCACCCGGAAGATTTTATGAAGCTTCAAAAACCGGTAGTTTCCGTGAAATTGGAGGGAAAAGATATTTTTATAAGGGCGTGGGAATATATCGTTAAGGGTGTGAGAGGCTATCAGATACCGGTCTATTTTCTCGATACGGATTTTGATAGGAATGAAGAGTATTACAGGACATTGACCCATCACCTTTATGGGGGGGATGACAGGTACAGGCTTCTTCAGGAAGCGGTTATGGGTATCGGCGGGATTAAGATACTTGAAGAGCTTGGGTATAAAAACATCAGGAAATACCATATGAATGAGGGGCATGCGGCTCCCCTTGCCCTGGAGTTGCTCTATAGAACAAGAAAAGACGATATGCCGCCTGAAAAGATTGAAACTTATGACCTCGAAAAGGTCCAGAGAAAATGCGTGTTTACGACACATACTCCTGTCCCGGCCGGCCATGATAAATTCAATATAGACCTTGTAAAAAGTATTTTTAGGGAAACCAATCATGAGCATATTCCGGGAGAGCTTTTATATGACGGTATGCTCAATATGACCTATCTTGCCCTGAAGTGCAGCGAATTTTATAATGCTGTTTCTAAAAAGCACCGTGATATATCCCTTGAAATGTTCCCCGGCTTTGATATACATGCGATAACCAACGGAGTGCATTCTCTTACATGGACATCGGAGCCTTTTAAGAAGCTTTATGATAAATACTTGCCTGATTGGAAGTTAGACCCATTTACATACTTGAGGGAAGCGTTTGAATTTCCTTCCGAAGAATTGTGGAATGTGCATATGGAGGCAAAGAAGGAGTTTTTGGATTATGTCAATAAAAAGAATAATTCGAAGATGAAGCCTGATGTTTTTACCATCGGGTTTGCGCGCCGGGCGACAGGTTACAAGAGAGCGGATTTAATATTATCGGATCCCCAGAGGCTTGTTGAAATAGCAAAGAATGCGGGACCTGTGCAAATCGTTTTTTCCGGGAAGGCTCATCCCAAAGATCCGACAGGTAAAGATAATATCAAAAAGATATTTGAGGTAAAAAAACAGCTGAAGGACCGTATTTCTATAGAATATCTTGAAAACTATGATATAAAAATCGGCGGCCTGATTACTTCAGGGGTTGACCTCTGGTTAAATAACCCGGTGCGGCCTCTCGAAGCTTCGGGAACGAGCGGCATGAAAGCTTCTCACAACGGCATACCTAACCTGAGCGTTCTTGACGGATGGTGGATAGAAGGCCATATCGAAAACTTGACCGGATGGTCCATCGGGCCCAAAGACCATAGAATACTGAAAGAACAATACCATCCCGAAAAAGATGTTTTTGACCTTTATAATAAGCTTGAATATGTAATAATTCCGCTGTTTTATAATAACCGCAGCCAGTGGATACATATGATGAAAGCTTCCATCGCGATTAATGCATCGTTCTTCAACACCTACAGGATGTTGCAGCAGTATGTAAGCAAAGCATATTTCCATCATCTGTGAGGCGGAGGAGTAAAAGACTTTATTTTCCCGACAGGTTATTCCAGATTTTCCGCGTAGCTTCCGACCTGTTAAACGTGTAGAAGTGTATGCCCGGAGCCCCTTGCGCCAGCAGTTCTCCGCATTGTTTTGTAGCATAGTCGACCCCGAAATTTCTTATTGAGACGGGATCATCCTTGAATTTTTCCAGTTTGGCTTTTATTCCTTTGTGTATGCTGCACCCGCACATTTTCTGTATAGTCGATATCTGGTTGTATCCCGTTATGGGCATAATACCCGGTATAACTGCGTTCATGATACCCCTTTTTCGGAGTTTTTCGACAAAGGAATAATAATATTCGTTATGGAAAAAAAGCTGGGTAATTATGAAGTCCGCCCCGGCGTCGATTTTTTCTTTAAGGTAATTTATGTCAGTATCTATATCCCGGCAGTCTTTGTGGCATTCCGGATAGCCGGCCACCCCGATACAGAAGCCGTCGAGCTTCTTTATAAACCTTACTAAGTCGGCGGCATACAGGAAATCACTTTTTACTTTATCCTTTTCAGGATAACCTTCCGGTATGTCGCCCCGCAGGGCCAGAATATTTGAAACATCGAGCTTTTTCAGCTTCGACATGATGGATAAAATCTCTTCAGAGCTGGAACCTATGCATGTCAGGTGAGCCATTATCTCGCACTTCAGGCTCTTTTTGATTTTTTCTATCAGTTCAAGCGTCCTTTTTCTTGTGGTCCCCATTGCGCCATAGGTTATGGATATGAAAGCCGGTCCGATTTTTTCCAGCTCGGAGATTGTCTTGTAAAGAGACAGCAAACCCTCCTCAGTCTTGGGAGGAAAAAATTCGAACGAAAATGATGGTTTTGCCTTTTTTAATATTTCCGTGATTTTCATGGTTCGCCTTATAGAGCCTTAAGTTTCATATATATTATTAAAGTGCAGAAAATTTTACAAAGCAAAATATGAAAAAATTATAGCATTGGAAACTTTTGTGATAATATGATATAACTTCGGCAATTTAAACTGACAATTGAAAGGGATTAAAGGATGGACCGCATCGTTAGGAAACCGTTCAGAGCTGAATCAAGCGCGCATAATTTTATAAAAGCGGTAATTGCTGTTTTTTTAGTCTATCTGTTTCTGGTCAGCATAAAAATGATGGGCGTTTCATTTAAGATGTTCGGCAAGAATTTCGCCGAAATGCTGATAAATTCGACAACCAACAGGTTTGTAGGCCTCTTTATAGGTATTCTGGCGACCAGCATCATACAGTCTTCATCTACGGTTACCTCTATTGTCGTGGGTCTGGTCGGAGGGGGAATGCTCACTGTTACCAACGCGGTGCCGATAGTGATGGGGGCCAACATAGGGACAAGCGTTACAAACACACTGGTTTCCCTGGGGCATATTACAAGGAAAGAGGAGTTTGAAAGGGCATTTCACGGGGCGATTTTGCATGATCATTTCAATGTCCTTACCGTGATAGTTCTTTTTCCTCTTGAGATGGCTACTGGTTTCCTGCAGAAATCGGCAAGTTTCTGCGCAAAATACGTTACAGGCATAAAATTCATAAGCGGGGAAGGCCTGTTCTCAAGAGTTATAGGAGCCCCGGTGGATATCCTGAAGGAATATGTTACAAGCGGCCTGTGTGTCAGTGATGTTGCGGCAGGCGTAATAATGATTTCGGTATCGTTTGTTATGTTGTTCATATCGTTGTCTCTCGTAGTGAAAGTGATGAGGGCAATGATGCTCTCCAAGGTGGAAGTTTTTTTCGACAGGTATATTTTCCGGCACGGGATGTTAAGCCTGCTTTTTGGGCTGCTTCTCACCGCTTTTGTGCAGAGCAGCTCGGTTACCACATCTCTTGTTGTGCCTATACTGGGCGCGGGCATACTTACGCCGGCGCAGGTGTTCCCTTATATGATGGGGGCTAATATTGGGACAACGGTAACGGCTATGCTCGCCGCGTTGGCAACCGCAAGCCAGCCGGCCATTGTCGTCGCATTCGTCCATCTTCTGTTTAACGCATTTGGCGTGGCGATATGGTATCCTCTTAAGGAAGTTCCCTTGAAGATCTCCGATTGGATTTCGTCATACTGTATAACCAAGAGGAGGAATGCCATAATTTATGTTTTATTGGTATTTTTTATTTTGCCTGCGCTTCTTATATTTTTAAGCAGGCTTTTTTGATATAATGAAAGAAAGGAGTTGGAAGAATGTTTAAAAGGA
The DNA here is from genome assembly GCA_016933315.1 of Candidatus Auribacterota bacterium. Lineage (GTDB taxonomy): Bacteria > Auribacterota > UBA6266 > UBA6266 > UBA6266 > UBA6266. The sequence continues at coordinate 118 of JAFGBE010000116.1, read as the reverse complement.
TAATAAAGATATGGAGAAATAAAAGGCCTCTTCAGAGTATGATGACTGAATTCGAATCCATGCTTGTGGATGCGGAATGGATGTTTGTTAACGCAAAAGACGTATTTACCGCTAAACT
>JAFGBE010000115.1 GCA_016933315.1 Candidatus Auribacterota bacterium | reverse complement strand
TACTTCTTCATTCGACTCTTCAATCTTTTTATTTCTTTTTTCGATAATTTTAAAAACAGGTTTGTAAAGTAGAAAATTCAGTATAAGAATCAACAAAAGGAAGTTGACCATCTGGACCAAAAGTGTGGAATTCAGATCTATCATTATTGATTACCATTCCTTGTATTCAATGTTATGAGAGAAATATTAAAGTGTTCTGCAACACATCGCGGGAGTTTTAATCGTCAAGGAGACTCTTTTATCCGGTTACCTCCGCGTTCCATTCGCAAGGTAACAGCCAACGAAATCGCAGAAAGCTCCGGCTGCTTGTCATTGCGGGCAAAATGAGAAATCTTGAAATATAGCACACTGAAAACACAAGATTTATCACTATAGACGAAGCGAAGGATTCGCTGAGTTTGCCTTCTTGCGACTGTGTCAAAAACTACCTTAAAAATTTCCCATCAAAATATTTGATAAAACCGGGCAGTACTAAACACAACTCCAGAATCTTGTCAAGTTTTTTTGATAGGAGACAAATTTTAATATAATTACCTTTTAATAAGGGATCAGTATTGCGGTATGTTTTTCGGCAAGACACTTTCCGTTATTCGACTGTCTCGCTTTCCGGGTACTTAATCGTATCTTTGTCCGACATCTGGCACATGCCGTCAACCGTTGCGCCCTCTTGCACCTCGAGAACCGATGTTTTTATATTTCCCGAAAGTTTGCCGGAGGGTGTAATCTCAACTTTTTTCTTTATGTTGAGATCTCCTTTCACCTCACCGGAAATAACCACGTTGTCAACCGAGATATCTGCTTCAATATAGGCACCCTCCCCTATAATCAGCGTTCCACTGCCAAGTACTTCACCCTTGAATTCCCCGTCGATTCTCACCAGGCCATTGAGCACAAGCTTCCCGCTGAACTCTGCTCCTTTCCCCAAAAAAGCCTTCATATCCTCGCTGCCGTTTTCTTTCTTTCTATTCATCATTCAAGATCTCCTCTCCTCCGTGCCTCTTATCGGCTCGAAAGGGCCGGAATCAGATAAAATGTATTTCATCACAGACACATAAACTTTTATTTTTAACTCTTTTGCCATTTTTTCAGTAACTTTACAACAGGGAAACTGCTGCGCACACCGCCGGTTTTGTAAAAAAATCACGGCTGAAGTATGAACCTCCGCATACTCACATTCATCAGCAAACCCGCTCCTGTCATCAGTACAATCATCGAGGATCCTCCATAGCTGAAAAAGGGAAGCGGTATGCCTACAACAGGCAATATGCCGATAACCATGCCGATATTTATCAGTATTCCCCAGAGAAAAAACATTGTTACTCCGAAAGCTATCAATGTCCCCGGGAAATCTCTGGAACGCCGTGCAATCTTCAAACCCCACATTATCAAGGCGAGGAATAGAAGCAACAGGAAAAACACACCAAGGAAACCCCATTCCTCGGCAAAAACGGAAAAGGCGAAATCCGTCTGCTGCTCAGGTAGAAATTTAAGTTGCGTCTGGGTTCCCTTCAAAATTCCCTTACCCCAGATTCCACCGGAACCTATGGCGATTATGGATTGTATAATATGATAACCGGCGCCGAACGGATCCCGTTCAGGGTTTAGAAATGTGACTATCCGTTCTCGCTGATAATCCTTTATGAGAAACCAGCACAGCGGAGTAAATACTATACCACCCGAGATGAAGCAGGTTAAAAATTTTCTGCTGACCCCGACAAAAATCACCATGCAAAAGACCAGGATCAATAAAAACATGGCGGTACCCAGATCCGGCTGCTTGACTATCAACAGAAAAGGGATCCCCAGGATTATCAGCAGCGTTGTCAGATTACCGAGCTTATAGCCCTTTTCGAAGTTATCGTTAAAGTATCGTGCCATAACGATGATGATCGACAGTTTCATCAACTCCGACGGTTGGAAGGAAAATCCCCACAGAACCAGCCACCTCTGTGAACCGTGTGTCATATTTCCGTAGAAAAAAACCAGCAAAAGCAGAAAAACGGAGACCGCGTAAATAAGATAGGCATGCCGTATGATGATATGATAGTCCACACTGAAAGCGATAATCATCATAATCAGCCCCAGCAGAATCCATAACATCTGCTTCACATAGAGAAGCTCTCTGCCGGCAGACAGGTTATATCCGGCACTGTAAAGATTCAGGATACCGATTCCGCTTATCAAAAGCACCAGGCCCGGGAGTACCCACTCAAAATTTGCAAGCAATCTGCGATCAATTTTCACATTTTCCCCTTATTAGATCGAGATTAAAATACCCGTCAACAATCCTGCGTGCAATGGTAGCGGCTGCAGACCCGCCATGGCCTCCGTGCTCCACTATAACCAGGATCGCCACGGAGGGATCTTTGTAAGGCGCGAAACATACAAAAAGGGCATGATCTCTTAATTTGTACTGTATGTCATTCATATCGCCGGGTGTATCTTCCTCCATCATTACAACCTGCGCCGTGCCAGTCTTTCCGCAGACATCCTTTTCTTCTCTCTTTAAGAGCCATCCTGTACCGTGGGGTTCGTTGACCGCACCCCACAGCGCATATTTCAATGTATCAATATTTTTTTTGCTGACGGGCAATATCCCCTCTATCTCAGGGGGAAATTCACTTATCGCCTGTCCATCGGGCGTTTCAATTCTATTCACAAGCCGCGGCTTATAAAGAGTTCCTCCGTTGGCTATTGCGCAGTATGCTCCCAGCAACTGGAGAGGCGTCACAAGTGTAAAACCCTGCCCGATAGCCAGCGACGTGGTTTCGCCTTTCTGCCAGGGCTTACCATATCTTTTCAGCTTCCATTCCTTCGTAGGGATCAGACCCCCTTTTTCTCCGGGAAGCGATATGCCGGTTTTATGCCCGAAACCGAATTTTCCGGCATATTCCGAAAGCTTATCAACACCAAGCATTTCTCCCAGATGATAAAAATAGACATCACAGGATTCCACGATGGCGCGATGCAGATTCAAGGTGCCATGTCCCTCTTTTTTCCAGCACCTGAATGTCCTGTCTCCCATCCTGTAGGTTCCGTTACAGGATATTTCGGTATTCCCGTTTATCAGACCCTCTTCGAGCGCAGCAGCCGCCACAATCAGCTTGTAAGTGGAACCGGGAGGGTATTGACCCGAAATCGCCCTGTTCTGTAAAGGACACATGTGGTCTTCCCGCAGCTTTTTCCATATCTCTCCCGATATCCCGCGATTAAACAGATTGGGATCAAAAGACGGCTTGCTGACCATCGACATAACAGCGCCCGTGTGCGGATTCATGACAATCGCCACCCCTGCCTTTTCATCAAAAGCATCCCAGCAGATTTTCTGGAGATGCGCATCGATATCGAGAATAACATTGTAACCGAAAACAGGTTCGATTCTTCCCAATACATTCAGACGTCTCCCGGCGACATCGACTTCTACCTGCTCCCTGCCGCTTTCACCCTTGAGATATCCATCCAGATATTGCTCGATCCCGTATTTCCCTACTATATCATCAGGTTTATAACCTGCGTAGATGTCCCTTCCCAGTTCCGAACTGCTTATGTTCCCGACGTAACCGAGAATGTGGGCCATCATATTTCCGTAGATATATTCCCTTACAGG
>JAFGBE010000015.1 GCA_016933315.1 Candidatus Auribacterota bacterium | reverse complement strand
TTCCTTATCCTTGATAGACCTCGACGCATCCGCAATATCGCATGTTCCTTCGATAATAGACGATAGCCCAACGCTTGAACCCCCGCCCTGGACAGAAATATCTATTTCGGGATTCTGGTCCATAAACTCTTCGGCCGCAGCCTGCGCTATAGGCAGGACGGTCGTAGAACCTTTAATAGTGACTCCCGCAAAAGCGCTGCCGGCAGAAAGCGCAACTGCCAAACCCGCCAATATATATATTATTTTTTTCATTATCCGAAACCTCCTTAAACGATTTTTTTAGAATTTAAACAGTATATCGGCCTGGAACAGATCTTCCGCGTTCCTGTGACCGCCGGAATTCTTGTGTATAGGCTCCATATGGTAATAATCCAATCCCATTATTACATTATCTAACAGAGCATATTCCAACGCCACTTCATGGCCTCTCACGCCTGTAGCCCCGCCGTACGCGTCGGAATCGGGAAGGATGTCAAGCACCGCGTCCTGCCCCAGCCACCTGTAAAGATATTTCACCTGCCACTGGCCTTTGCTGCCGACCTTTGAATCGCCTATCTTTGCCCCTATAATCCAGGCATAGTCCTCATCGGATACGTCTATGTTGTTATAATACTCGCCCATAAGCGCCAGACGAGGAAGACTGAGGTCAAGCAGGTTTTCAAAGGAAATTTCCGAACTTATGCCGATAGTGTCATAATCATATTCAAGCCCGCCAGCGCCTCCGTTAGGCCTTCTCTTGTTCGTGCCGGCCGAATAATTAAGTATTTTCCCTTTCACGCCCGATGTGCCGTAAAACACTCCGGCGGTATTCCATACGACTTTATCCATCGGTTTCCATTTAAAGCCCGGCTGTATGGCATAGAGCATCGGGTCGGCTTCGTCTCCCGCCGACTCATCCAGCACAAATATAGCCGAATTTATATAGAAATCAAGGTTGTCATAAATGCCGTGCTTAAAGTTTACGGCTCCTCCTTCAGGAGTAATATCCGTATCCCACACAAGGTCTGTAGGCCGCCAGAGGGGATTTTGCATCTTACCGCCTGTAAAAGCTATCCAGTCCGTAGGCGAATACTGCGCATAAGCGTAATCCCACCTGACGGACGGTTTCTCAAATGAATTTGTAAATGTCTGGTTGGTCGAACGAGGGTCTCCGTCACCCGTAGCGATACCAAAACCCACGGATATGTTGTCCACTACGTATGTCTCAACGCCAAAACGCATACGGTATCTGCCGCGGTTTCTTTCAACCTGGGGAACACCCGGGTCTGTTTCTCTTTTTGTCCACTGGTAACGAAGGCGCAAGTCACCCTTAAAACTCATCTTCTGGACCCATTTCGGAAGCCCCGCGGATTCCATGGAAGCGACTTCCCTTCTCACTTCCTCCTGCGTTTCGGTTATTATCTGCTGGGCTTCTCCTCTTGTAAGAATCCCTTTTTCGACAAGTTTATCAACCAGCAAATCTATCTCTCCTGCTTTAACGGCCGTCGCTCCGGACAAGACAGCAATCGTAACGGCAACTATAAATAACAGCTTTTTCATTTTTTATTTATCTCCCTTTAAGTAAAAATACCTATTTTCCGACAATGTTACATTCACTCTTTCCCTGCGCGTCTATCTGTATGAACATTTTTCCTGATGGAGCCGGGCGTTCCGTTTCTTCCACCTCCTTTTTGCCCATTTTCCCCTGAAAAAGAAAAATGAATTAAAGAACACACCCGTAGTTTTACCCGGAGATAATTAAGCGGGTATAAATGATTTGTTAATTTTCGGTTAATTTTTCTGCGGTAGAAAAACCCAGTACAGCAGGTTATGAGGGGTTATAAGGCAGAACAACAGTGAATACAGTCCCTTTCGAAGGCTCGCTTGAAACTTTTATGTCGCCGTTATGCTGCAGGACAATATGCTTGACTATGGAGAGCCCGAGGCCGGTCCCTCCAAGCGTCCTGGAGCGGGACTTATCGACCACGTAAAATCTTTCGAATATCCTCTGGATATCCCCTTCTTTTATCCCGACTCCGGTGTCCTTGATTTCAATATACGCATTTTGCCCGTCTTCACGAAGCGAAACCGTCACGGAACCTTCATCGGTATACTTAACGGCATTATCCATAAGGTTTATCAGCATCTGCTCTATTTTAAAGGAATCGGCCGTCAGGATTATCTTTTTAGCCGGTATTTGAACCTTAAATTTTATGTTTTTGGCTTTCGCTTTCGGCTCAAACAGCTTTACCAGGCTTTCGGCCAGCCCGGTAATGTTTACCTTTTTGAATTCAAATTTTTCTTTCCCTTCCTCAAGCTCGGCAAGCACAAGCAGGTCTTTGACAATATTTATAAGGCGTTCCGTATTCCTTTTTATAACGCCCAGGTATTTAAGGTTTTCCTCAGAAGGGTCTTCCTCAAGCGTCTCCACATAGCCTTTTATGGATGTCAGCGGCGTCTTAAGTTCATGCGACACATTTATCACGAAATCCTTTTTAATCTTCTCAAGCTCCCTGATCTGTGTCAAATCGTAAAACACTATAACAATCTCATCTTTTGCCTCAAGGAAAGCCGCATTGCACAGGAATGTCCGGTTTTTCAGGAAAATCTCTTTCGAAATATTTTTCCTCTCGCTGACAATAAGTTTTACCAGTTCCGCAAAATCCGGTTCTTTTATTATTTCCCAGTAAGGCCTGCCCTTAAAATCCTGCGCGCCTATAATCTTTTTAAACGTCTGGTTCGCAAGGAGAATTTTCCCGTCGGCGCCAAGCACTAAAAGCCC
>JAFGBE010000114.1 GCA_016933315.1 Candidatus Auribacterota bacterium | reverse complement strand
GAAGTATCTGGGAAATGGGTCAGGTTGTAAGGGAGCAGGTGGAAAAGATCGGCGGTGTTATAAAGCTTAATGTCGAATTGGGCAACCCGATGACTAAAATCGTCACCGGTTCCGGAGGCAAAAGCGTCCAGGTAGAAGTAATCGGCAACTCTTTTGAGAAGACGGGGGAGATAGCCGCAAAAATAGCGGATGTAATGAGGAATATTGAAGGCGCGACCGACATAAGCATTTCACGCGAGCTTAACCGGCCTGAAATAGATATTGAGATAGACAGAGAAAAGGCTGCGGCCCTGGGACTGAATGCCGCCGCGATAGGGGAAACGCTGAAAACATATATCGAGGGGAGCATTGCCTCCAAGTACAGGGAAGAGGGCGACACTTATGATATAAGGGTAAGGCTTGAAGAACCGTACAGGCAAAGCATAGAAGATATCAATAATCTTGTGATTGTATCCCCTTATACAGGGCAAAAAATAAGGCTTAATAATGTCGCGCGGGTCAGGGAAACATACGGGCCCCTTGAAATCGAGAGAAAAAACAGGGAAAGGGTCATGACTGTAGAGTGCAACACATACAATCGCTCTATGGGTGAAGTGGTTGATGATATCAAGAGTGAAATAAGCAAGGTCGCTATACCGGAAGGTGTTTCAATAAATTTCGGGGGAGAGGCGGAAGAGCAGAAAGAGGCATTCCAGGATCTTTTTGTGCTGCTTATACTGGGGGTTATTCTGGTTTATATGGTCATGGCCGCTCAATTCGAGTCGTTCTTCGACCCGTTTATAGTTATGTTTGCGATACCGTTTACTTTTACCGGCGTAATCATTGCGTTTGTTTTGACAGGCATTAATTTAAATGTTATTTCCTTTTTAGGTATTGTGATGCTTATGGGCATTGTTGTTAATAACGCGATTGTGCTTATAAGCTATATAAATGTATTGAGGGCAAGAGGCAATTCAGTAAAGGATGCGATTGTTGACGGCTGTAAAGACAGGTTGCGTCCCGTGTTAATGACAACATTTACAACTATAATAGCAATGGTGCCGATGGCGTTTTTCAAAGGGGAGGGAGCGGAAATGTGGCGGCCCCTGGGTATAACGATGATAGGGGGATTGAGCGTTTCTTCCTTCGTGACATTACTGTTTGTCCCCACCATTTATGGTTTGTTCGAAATGAGGAAGAAGAAAAACAATGTTGAGGTCAAAAATGCCTGAGAATAATTTAAAGATGGTTATGATAGTTTATTATGAAGCGATGGATATGGAAATAATGGAAGTCCTCCGGAAATGCTGTATGGTGTATTATACGAAAATAGAAGGGTGCCTGGGCAGGGGCGAATTATCCGGTCCAAAACACGGGAACGATATCTGGCCCGGAAAAAACAATGTAGTGTATGTCGCATGCCTTCCGGAAACCGCCGAAAGCATTATAGGCTGCGTGGAAGCATTAAGGAAAAAACACAGCAAAGAGGGAATCAAAGCTTTTGTGTGGTCCCTTGAGTCAATGACATAAAAACCGGCGTAATCTTATCCTTTGATTTTTCTTCACTAAGGTTGTAATCTTAAAGTTATAGTCTTGCTTTAATAAAAACATATTCCTTTTAACTGCATAATTGGGAGTTTGTTATGAAACCCGTTAAAACAAAAATAATAGCGACTTTAGGGCCTGCCTGTTCCTCGGTGACGGCAATGAAGAAGATGATAAAAGCCGGTGTCGACCTTTTCAGAATAAATTTTTCCCATGCGGATGCTGGATTTGCGGGGCGGCTTGTCTTTAATATAAGGAAGGCCTCCGACGCGCTCGGCGAACCTGTTGGAATACTTGCCGACCTTCAGGGCCCCAAGATAAGGGTGGGTATTTTCGAGACAGGTTCAATAAGTGTGAAAAAAGGGGATATAGTCACCATTACCACAAAAAAAGTTAAAGGCAGAGAAGGGATTATACCGACTATATATCCTTTGTTTGCAAAGGATGTGGCCGAAAACAGCAATATTCTGATAAATGACGGCCTGATTAAATTGAGGGCAATAGGCAAAAGCGGCAGGGAAGTAAAATGCAGGGTGTTGAACGGGGGTGAAATAAAAAACCATAAAGGCATTAACCTGCCCGGGGTAAAAATAAGCTCGCCTTCGCTTACTTCAAAGGATAAGAAGGATCTTCTGACGGCGTCGAAGCTTGGAATAGATTATATAGGTTATTCGTTCGTCCGCTCTCCCGATGATATCAGGAAAATAAAAAGATTTATGGCGGCTCATAAAGTTTCCGTGCCGGTTATTGCCAAGATAGAGAAACCGGAAGCGCTTTCCAGTATTGAGGAAATTATAGGCCTTTCGGACGGGGTTATGGTGGCGAGAGGCGATTTGGGCGTGGAGATTCCTGTTGAAGATGTCCCCCCCGTGCAGAAAAAGATAATAAGCCTGGCCAACAAAGGCCGTGTTCCGGTTATAACGGCGACACAGATGATGGAATCAATGATTGAAAGGCCTGTCCCTACGCGGGCGGAGGTTAGCGACATAGAAAATGCCGTATTTGACGGGACAGATGCGGTGATGCTTTCAGGCGAGACTTCAGTCGGCAAATATCCTGTCAGAGCAGTAAGCCTGATGAACAGAATTGTAAGAAGAGCGGAAAACAGCGTCTATGAACCCGGTATAGTGAATGAGATTGACCATAATATAGACGATTTTTCGTTTTCTATAGTGCATGCGGCGTGCGAAGCTGCGGATGAAGCATCAGCGAACTGGATAATAGTCTATACCCAAACGGGGAAAACAGCGCTGAATATATCCAAGAGAAAACCTCCGACAAATGTTATCGCCCTTTCTTCCTCGCAGAAAACGGTGAACAGGATGTGCCTGTTAAAAGGAATATTCCCCTTAAAGATAGGAAATTGTAAAAGTTACCGTGAAATAATAAAAGAGGGGAAAAAGATCCTTCTTTCAAAAAGAATAATAAAAAAAGGCCAGGTTATTGTTGTGATAACAGGGGAAACTACCGATGATCTTTCGGCTAACACTCTTAAAATAATACGGGTTTGAATATGAGAAAACTGATATTCATGTTATTTTTTCTGCCTGCTTTAAACGTTTTTTCTTCGGATGTGGATGTTAATGGAAACTGGATTTATGTAGACGGGGAGAAGTATTTTGTAAAAGCCGTGGGGTACACGGGATACAGGCAGGGGGAAGTTCCGGCGCCTGACGCTCACGGCACAAACAGGGATCTTCTTGAGGAAGACATAAAACTCATCAGAGCCGCAGGTTTTAATACGATAAGAACATGGGATGCCAGGTCAAAAGAGGAACTGGATTTATATGCGAAATACGGGCTTATGGTCATGTTCGGTTTCTGGTTTGATCAGGATAAATTGCTTGGTGGGGACAAAGAACTCCGGGAAATCATAGACCAGATTAAGGAACAGACCGAAGAAGTTAAGGGTTGCCCCAATATTTTGATGTATCTTGTAATCGCCAATGAACCCAGGATAACGCTTGTCAGAGACAAAGATAGGAGACAGCTGCTGGATGCTTATGAGAAAATAAGAGATGCAGTGAGGTCAATCGATTCTTCGAAACCCGTAGCTCTGACTTACTGGAACCCTATAATCTTTCTTGATAATTCCCTGTGGGATGTGTTGTGCGTCAATACATATTACCACTCTCCGGCGACGAATAATTTCAGTATGGGGTATCGCTGTTATAACGAGTATCTTGCGGAAGTTGTGTCGCATGGGAAGCCATTTATAAACACCGAATTTGGAATAATACTCGGTCCTAAAATTTACGGCGGAGCTAAATATCTCAAATATACCTATGGAGGAAATGACGAACAGGTTCAGGCGGAAGGTGTCATAGAACTTTATAATGACTTGATATCTTCAGGCGCGCGCGGAGTCAGTGTTCTTCATTTTCTTGACCAATGGTGGGTTGCCGGAAACCCGGAGATACAGGATAAACATCCGGAAGAATGGCTGGGAATAGCGGCTTTAAGCCCCGAAACGGAGGGTTCTCACGCCTGTCCTCGGCCGGCATATTATGCTTTAAAAGAATATAACCAGGCCCTGCTGATTTCGCCCCGGGATATGTGTATAGTCAAAGATTTTATGCCTGTCGAGGTGTTTGTTACGGAGGATATAGAGAAGGTTATCGCAGTATGCTGCGGGAAGACATTGGAATTGGAAAAATCCGGCAAGCACTGGTTTTCGGGAAGATTCGAAACTTCCAGCATAAAAGACGAAGTTGTTGCTGTCAATGTGACCGCATACGGGGATAAAGAGTATAAACGGCAGGCGACAGTGTGGGTAAAAAGATCCGGATTGCCCGAGGTTCCACTGAAAGTCAGCGTGCGTACTGACAGGAAATCCGTTCATCCCGGAGAGAAGATTTCTCTTACCGTAAAGGTTGTTGATGAATCAGATAATCCGGTTGCCGATAAGGACGTGAATATTTCCTTGTTTTATCCCGTAACCTGGATGGAAAGAATATGGACCAGGAAGACTGATGAGAAAGGCGCTGTAACCATAGAGATAAATACGCCGAACCAGAAAGGCTGGATAAATCTTGCGGCCGGAACAGAATTTTCGAAAGGCAGTTTCAAAAAACGCGTTGGGGATATGACCACGGTGTTTATGGAATAAAACCTATATTTTCTGGAATTGATGCGAAACCCTGACTCTCCCCGCCTCGCTTATACTGATAAACCTGTATTCGCATACATTGACTATAGTCGTGTGTTTATATACGGAAATCTGGTTTTTTATCAGGCTTGGCTGATGTATGTGCCCGTGAAGCCATAATGCCGGCTGTATTTTATCTATGAACTTTTTAAAGCAGGAAAATCCCTTGTGGCATTGATCATCAAGATCGTGGATTCCCTGGACGGGGGCGTGTGAAACAACGAGAAAAGGCATTTTTTTCTGCCTGGCTATTTTGCCGATTATTTTCCTGAGGCGTATCTTTTTCATTGTTTTTTTTACGGACGAAAGCATTTCTTTTTCATGGTATTGTATACCTTGTCCGTTATACCACCTTGAACCTTCAAACCCCGTTATTATGCATCTGCTGCATTGGATTAGCTTCCCGCTGAGGTTGGTTCCCGGGAAGCCTTTCCTGGCGGAAAAAGTCGGCATGCCGTAGGAGTCGGTCTTATTCTGCGCCGCGGATTTTTTCTGGTAAAGGTCATGGTTTCCGAATACGTAGAGAAGTTCCAGGTTCAGGGTATCGGCGAGAAAGCTCAGGTAATCATGCCTCAGGTCCCCGCATGATATTAATAGATCGATTTTGCCCCGGATTGCGGATATGTCATGTAAAAGTGTCTGTAAAGTCGAGCTTTCGATATCCGACACAGCAAGAATATTGATGTTTTCTATGCTCATTTCTTTACCGTTTTGGCCAATGATTTGAAAAAATCCCTGAATATCGTCGGTATTATGTCAGTAATCTTTTCCGGCTTGAATTTTTTGAGAAAATCCTGTTTTGAGAAGTCAAAGCCGACATCATACCCCGCCTGCTGGGACAGGTAATATTTGTGGAGCATGAACCAGACATATAAGTCAGTGTATGTCCTGTCGGGAAAATCCTTGAGAAGCTTATCTTTAAAAATCACATGGATCGCCGGGACAAATATCTTTTCATACCATTCATAAGAGGCGTATATCATATCTTTATCATGAAACTGGGCGTTGTTATGGTATTCCTTGAAAGAGAGTATTTCCTCGTAAAGTTTTGCGAAACTGGTAAGGTCTGTCACCTTTATCGGATATTTTAAAATGGAGTTTTTAAGCCGGGTTTTCTCTTCAAAAGTTTTTTCTTCCAGGAGAATAAGGAATTTTTTCGCTGTTTCAGTGTTGTATGAGTATTTCTTTTTGGGGTTTAATTCCACGTCGAAGTTGACTTTTGTTACTTCTGCGTCTATAAATTCCGCCTTCAGCTCATTTTTTGCGATTGTAACGCGGTGATGCCCGTCAATCACGAAATAATTATCAAGAACCTGGTAAACCTTTATGGGGG
>JAFGBE010000113.1 GCA_016933315.1 Candidatus Auribacterota bacterium | reverse complement strand
CTGAGGACACAGCTTTCCGCGTTTTTCGCCTTCAGATACAAAAAGATATAAAAATAACTTGCAAACAAATTCAGGATTGATTATTAATATATGGGTATTTTTAAATTAATATATTAATCTACCGAGAGAATATTATTAGAAGAGATGATTGAGACTCCTTATTATCTGATTGATGAGCGAAAACTGCTTAGAAATCTGAAGATAATCAAGCATATCAGAGACTGCTCCGGCGCAAAATCCGTCCTTGCCCTTAAATGTTTTTCGACGTGGAGTGTCTTTAACCTGATGAAAAAGTATATGGACGGGACTACCTCAAGCTCGCTTTATGAGGCCCGGCTCGGCTATGAGAAGTTCGGGAAGGAAGTGCACGCCTATTCCGTCGGCTATAACGAAAAAGAGATAAAAGAGCTCGCCGGGTTTTCCGACAAGGTTATTTTCAATTCCGTTTCACAGTTAAAAAGATTCCGCTCTTATGTTAAGGGATGCGATATAGGCATAAGGATAAACCCGAAGGTGAGCTATTCCCATTTCGACCTGGCCGACCCGGCCCGCAGGTATTCCCGCCTGGGTGTGTCGGATAAAAAGTCGCTCTCCGGCGTCCTGCGTTTTCTGAGCGGCGCTATGTTCCATTTCAACTGCGAGAATGACAATATTAAGAATTTTTCAGACAACCTTGATTACATAAGCCGCGCGTACGGCGATGCGCTTAAAAAACTTAAATGGGTGAGCCTTGGCGGCGGGTACTACTTTTCGAAAGAAGGATATGCACTGGATAAGTTCTGCGGCAAATTGAAGGAATTTGCCCGCCGTTTTGATGTCCAGGTTTACCTTGAGCCCGGGGAAAGCGCCATTACACAGTCGGCCGAACTTGTTACGAAAGTCGTTGATATTATCCGCAACGGGATCGATATCGCGATAGTCGACGCCTCGACTGAGGCCCATATGCTTGATTTGCTTATTTACAGGCTTCCGGCCAAAGTGAAAAACTCAGGCGCGGGAAAATATAAATATATGGTTGCCGGACGTTCCTGCCTTGCCGGTGATGTTTTCGGGACATACAACTTCAAATCAAAACTTAAAGTCGGCAGTGTGGTAACATTTTCCGATGCTGCGGGTTACACAATGGTTAAAAAGAACTGGTTTAACGGCCTTGAGATGCCTTCCATAGTAGTCAGGCGGCTTAACGGCAGAATGGATGTAGTGAGAAAATTCACTTATAGGGATTTTGCGGATGATCTATAATGAGAAGTTCCGCCGCTGATATTCCGAAGGAATATGGCGGGAATAGTAAAGGAGATACAGGGGATGAAAAAGAATGTTTTAATTGTAGGGGCGGGCGGAGTGGCCCATGTGGCCGCCCATAAATGCGCTATGAATAACGATGTTCTCGGGGATATCTGCATAGCCTCGAGGACAAAAGCAAAGTGCGATAAGATTATCGAGAGTGTAAAAAAGAAAAATCACCTTAAAGATAAGTCAAAAAAACTGTATTCGCGCCAGATAAACGCCCTCGATATTCCGGAGACCGTAAAACTGATAAAAGAAACCGGCTCACAAATCATCATCAACCTCGCGCAGGCTTACGTGAATATGTCTCTTCTTGAGGCATGCATCCAGGCGGGAGTCGCCTATATGGATACGGCGATACATGAAGAACCCAACAAAGTCTGCGAAGACCCGCCATGGTATGCGAACTATGAGTGGAAACGCAAAGATAAATGCAGAGTAAATAATATCACCGCGATACTCGGAGCGGGATTCGATCCGGGAGTGGTTAACGCTTACTGCGCGCTTGCGGTAAAACATTATTTCGATAAGATAGACACCATCGACATAATGGACGTCAACGCCGGCAATCACGGCAGGTATTTTGCGACAAACTTCGACCCTGAAATCAATTTCCGCGAGTTCAAGAAAGTCTGGACATGGATTGACCGCAAATGGGTGATGGAGAAAGTCCATTCGATAAAGATGATGTACGATTTTCCCGTTGTGGGAGAACAGCCGGTTTATCTGAACGGACATGACGAACTTCATTCCCTTTCGAAGAACATCGATGCGAACAGTATCCGGTTCTGGATGGGGTTCGGCGACCACTATATAAACGTGTTCACCGTTTTGACCAACCTGGGCATGACATCCGAGAAGCCGATTAAAACGGCGGAAGGAGTCGAAGTCGTGCCCCTTAAAGTCCTTAAGGCGATTCTGCCCGACCCGTCATCCCTTGCGCCCAACTATACGGGGAAGACCTGCATAGGCAATTATGTTAAAGGGGAGAAAGACGGCAGGCACAGGGAAATATTCATTTATAACACCTGCGACCACGCCGAGTGTTACAGGGAAGTGGAATCTCAGGCGATTTCTTACACGGCCGGTGTTCCGCCGGTTGCCGCCGCGATGCTTATCGCGAAAGGGCTGTGGGATGTGAGGACTATGGTGAATGTGGAAGAGCTTGACCCTGACCCGTTCATAGAGATACTGAACAAAATAGGGCTCCCTACGGTGGTTGAAGAACACCCGAAACCTCTTCCTGAGAGTAAGAGAGTGCGGTAATAATAAAAGCGGAAAAAATCCGCTATAATATGATAGCAAAAAATATAACCCTTCGCGAATACACCCGCGGAGGGTTGTTTTTATTAATTTTTATTCCAACGACATTACGCTGTCGTTAAAGCGTGTTAGTATAACGCAAAAAAGGTATATCCTTGAGAAGAAATGCTGTTATAGCCATTCTTGCGGTGCTGTTAACCTTGCCGTGTGCGGGTTCCGTTGCTAAAACGAATTTGAGGCTGGAAAGGCCGAAGGCTAAACCCAGAGAAGCTGATTTTGAAGAAAAAAGGACACCTGAAGATACTATTGATCTGATTATTTGTAAATTAGAGGAAGATCCCTATAACTGCGAGCACTATAAGAACCTGGCAATTATTTTTCAGCGAATGGAAAATTATGAGATGATGTTGAAATCATTAGAATATACTGTGGCGTATCTACCCGATGACTATAAGGATAAAGATGTTATCTACGGAAGACTTGCCTTGGCTTATCTGCTTAACGACCGTATTGTCGAGGCTAGAATCTGGATTAACAGGGCGGACGAAGTAAACCCCAATAATATAGATAACAGGTGGTTATCGGTTTGTTGCAATATTTTAAGATTGAATTATAAGGAAACAGCGTGTGAACTCAAAAAAGTTAACGAACTGCTGGATGATGAAAGCGAAAAGGATATGTATCACTATGCGTATTGGTATGCATCCGAAGTTAGTTCCGACAAGGACCATATAATAAAAATATTTCAGGAAGTTGTCAAACTTGAGCCTGATAACGCCAAAGGATATAGAGCGTTGGCAACCGCAGTAAGAAATTCAGACCTGCCGAATATAAAGAAAAACTTTGATCTGATTATGAGTTGCTATAATAAATCCATTGAATTGGATTCGGATTATATACTTACGTATGTAAGCGCAGCTAACTTTTATATGCTTCTTTATAAAAAGTATGGGGAAAAGGCTTATTACGAAAAGGCTTTGGAGTACTTTCAAAAAGGATATGAAATTCATTCTGAGAGTGAAAGGCTTGCTTATGCGGAAGGTGTATTTCATTTTTATACAGGGAATAATGATAAAGCGATCGAATGCTTGGAATTCGCTTATGAAAAGGGTATATGTGTTCATGATACTTTAAGCTTAGCCTATAATGCAAAGGCCTATAATTATTATAAGTCCGGTGAAAATCTGGAGGAGGGGCTGAAATTAATAGAGCTGGCGATAGCTTTAAGTCCTGACAACGGTATTATAATCGGCACAAAAGCTGAATTGCTTTATAAAACCGGAAGATATGAAGAGGCGTATCAATGTATAAAAAAAGCGATAGAACTTGAACCTGATGAAAAGGAAATACAGGAAGACTTGGTAATGATTGAAGAGGCCTTAAGCAAAAAAGGGAGAAAAAACTATGATGGGCGATGATGAAAATGATGATTTAATGAATGATTTTCTTGAATACGATGCGGGTATGGGTTCGGACAGCGTAATATGCCCTGATTGCGGGGAAGAGATACCCGAAAGCCTCTTTTTTGATGATGAGGTTGAATGCCCGGCATGCGGCAGAAGAATAAAAAGAGAGCCGTAAGGAAAAAATCCTGGTTTTTATATGAAAAGAACATTGGTTTTTTGTTCAATCCTATTCTTCTGTTTTTCGTTAAATATTTTCGCGGAAGACGAATCCCGGTTTACATATCAAGGCAAGCCCATACATCCCGGCCTGGTTCAGGAATTCGAAAGCTGGTATTCGGATAGGGGATTGCCCACGACAATTTCCGTGGATATAAGCGCCCCGCATAGTAATGAGTATAATGATTCCGATGTTAAGGTCGAAGATAGTGGATATGTTGTATGCCAGGATGCTGATAGCCCCGAGTATTTTTATTATAAGTGGTGCGGAAAATTGGATAATGGCCTCCATGTGCTTATTACAGGCTCCGGCGGCAGCGGCTCCGGGGTTTTCAAGAACGTTTGCTTTGTCCGTTTTGATAATGATACAGGTTATACCGCTGAAGGTGAAAAATATAACCGCCTGCTTATGATAATTGTCCGCCGGCACCCGTTAGGCGACAGGGATGACGGCGATGTAACACTTCTTCCCGCAGAGAATAAAGTCATACTCGGCAAGTCAAGATACAGGGATGAGCAGGTTGTCTTGGAGTTTTAAGTCCTATCTTTTCAATAGCTCTTCTTTAACTTAGATAAAAATAATTATTATGGCGACATTATGATGTCGTTGGGGTATGTTATTATTCTCCCAAAAACGGAGGGCAGTATGTACTTAAGAAGCAATGGTTACTTCATTCCCAAGACAGAAAAAGAGAATAAGCTTTGCCGGGTTTGCAACGCCGTGTGTATTGTCAGGAGAAATGTTTACGGCCCGGTAAGCTTTATCTCTGCCGTGGCCAAGAAAAAATCAGGCTGATTAGTAATATATCTGTGTCTATGTGATTTGATTTAATGCGCAAAGCAAAAGGGAATTAAACGCGTGAAACAGAAGGGAAATAATTACGCATTTATTGATAGACAGAATTTAAATCTTTCTATTCGGAGACAGAATTGGAGACTTGACTTTAAACGATTTAGAAAATACCTGGAGGATAAATATAACATCACAAAAGCATTTATATTCATAGGATATGTTGTTGCGAATGAGCGCCTTTATGCCAGATTGCAGAACTATGGATATATTTTAATATTTAAGCCGACATTGATTCTTCCGGATGGGAAACCCAAAGGTAATATAGATGCGGAACTAGTTCTTCATTCTATGAT
>JAFGBE010000112.1 GCA_016933315.1 Candidatus Auribacterota bacterium | reverse complement strand
CTCCGAAATCAGGCTTCCCGGCGGCTATAAGCCCATCAAATGCCAGGTAAAAGTGGCAAGATGCGATAAAGACACGACCAAACAGGATTTTTACCAGGTCGGCATACAGTATATCCGGATTGCAACCGAGGACCAGCTCTCGGTAATACACTTCTGCGAAAAAAAATTCGAAGAGATGAAAAAAAGGCTGCAGGAGAATAAGGATACGGGACTGGATTACGCCGAATTTTAAGTCCTGTAATTAGGCGCCTCTTTTATTATCTTTACATCGTGAGGATGGGCTTCCCTGACACCCGCCTGTGTTATCTTTATCATCCTTGCTTTTTTCTGAAGGTCTTTTATCGTTCTGCAGCCGTTATATCCGAGGGATGACCTTAAGCCGCCCGCAAACTGGCTGAGAACCTGTTCGACGGAACCCGCAAAGGGCACCAATCCCTCAACGCCTTCCGGGACCAGCTTATCTGAATTCAGGACATCGTACTGGGCATATCTTTCCCTGCTGCCGGCTGCGGTCTTCATAGCTTCTATGCTTCCCATTCCCCTGTAAACCACATACTGTCTTCCCTCGTGTATGATTTTCTCTCCCGGGCTTTCGCTTGTGCCGGCCAGCGTGGAACCCATCATCACGCAGGATGCGCCCGCGGCAAGCGCCTTGGGAACATCTCCGGAATTCCTTATCCCCCCGTCTGAAACGACAGGAACAAAACCTTTTGCGGCCCTGGCGCAGTTATAAACAGCCGTTATCTGCGGAACGCCTATACCGGTTATCACCCTCGTCGTACATATAGAGCCCGGCCCTATTCCGACTTTGACTGAATCCGCGCCGGCTCTTATAAGGTCTCTTGCCGCATCTTCCGTGCCTATATTCCCTGCCATGACGCTCAGAGAAGGATACTTTTTCTTGATGTACCTTGTCATCTCTATAACGCCCTTGGAATGGCCGTGCGCCGTATCGACAACTACGACGTCGACATCGTTTTCATAAAGTAATTCAAGCCTTTGATAATCTCTCGGGCCTATGGCCGCCCCGACCCTGAGCCTGTGTTTCTTATCCCTGTTGTAAAGAGGTTCCATATGTTCTATTATCGATTTTACATCGCTGAAACTGTATAATCCGACCAGCTTTGAATTTTTAACTATGGGCAGTTTCCCTATCCTGTTCTTAAGCATTATTTCAAAAGCTTTGTTAATGGTTATATTGTGGGGCGCCGAAATAACCTTCTTTGTCATGGCGTCTTTGACCCTGCAGTTCTTGTTCCCGAGAAATTTTAAGTCTCTAGCAGTAATTATGCCTTTCAGGTTATCATTATCATCAACGATAGGAAAACCGTTGAAAGAGTATCCGTGCTTCTTTTTCTCCTCTACAATATCCTTGACCTTCTGGTTTTCCCTGAAAGTTATCGGATCCGCTATCAGGCCGTTCAGGTAATGTTTGACTCTCTCGACATTCTTTGCCTGTTCTTCGGGCGACAGGTTTTTATGAATAATGCCCATCCCGCCCATTTTCGCCATCTCTATAGCCATCCTGTATTCCGTTACCGTATCCATCGCCGCGCTTATAAAAGGGATATTAAGGGTTATACCTTTAGCCACCTTCGTCCTGAGGTCAGACTGCGAAGGGAGGAAATCGGCATACTGCGGAACCAGAGAGACATCATCGAATGTCAACCCGGTATCTTTATATTTATTCATAAACTCCGTTATAAATTTACCGACCATATACTCCTCCTTTTACAGGGAAATTCATAAATCTCAGTTGTCCCGGCTGCTCCCGCTTAACATTTTCTCGCACTCCGATATTTTCTGCTCAATCTCTTTATTCATAGTGGCGTCTTTAGAATACTTCATAAAAGCGCGATAATGGCTCATTGCCACATCCCATTTTTTCAACTCAAAATTTATATTGGCAAGATTGAGATGTATTACCGGAATCGTCCCGTCTATCGAGAGGGCCTTCTCATAGCATTTCACCGCCTTATCGAAATTCCCGGCTTTTTCCTCTATTATACCCAGCATCGAAAGGGCGGCTATGTCTTCGGGATATTCCCTGAGAGCCGTCTCGTACTGCTCCCTCGCCTTATCAAATTCCGAATTATTGAAATACAACAGGCCCAGGTTGAAAAGAGCTTCCTTAAGTGTTGGATTTATTTTTTCCGCCTTCAGGAAATAATTTTCGGCGTCCTGGAAATTGTTTTTCTTCATATAGGCAATCCCCAGGTATGAATATGTCAAAGCGTCTTCCTTCAAATCGGAGGCCTTCTTAAAACATTCGATGGATTTATCAATGTCCCCTAACGCGTCGTATGTGACTCCCATGCTTGTATACACCTTATATGAGTTCGGATTGCATTTTAAGGCGTCGTTAAGATAGGAAAGAGCTTTGTCATTTTCCTTCAGCCTTCTGTGGATAGTAGCCAACTTCAGCAAAGATGAACAATCTTTCGGATTGATATCGAGCGCGTCCCTGAAATATTTGGCGGACTTGTTCAGGTTCCCTTTTTCATAGCAGACAAACCCAAGACCCTTAAGCGCATTGAAATTTTTAGGGTTTATCCTGATGGCTTCCTCATACTGGGAAGAGGCCGATTCCAGATCGTTCAACCTCATATAAGCGCTGCCCAGGTTATAATAAGCGTCCGAATAATACCTGTGTTTCGTATACCTCGAACGCAGCGATTTTATCGCTCTCTTAAAATATTCGATGGATTTTTTATACTGCTCATCATTGGCGTAGCACGCCGCCAGCCTGTACAGCACAAGCCCGTCATCACATCCGTTGTTCACGGCTTTTTCAAGGTATGTCATAGCCTCGTCATAGCGGAAAGTCTCGTAGCGGTTGAAGCCTTTCTCGACATCAAGATCCCACTTGGGGTTCGTCAACCCCATTTTCTTGTAAAGGGTAAACTCCGTGGCAAGAGCAAACCCGGAAAGAAAAACGATGGCGGTGAAAACAATCAATTTCTTCATTGCAGGTAAATGCCTTCTATCTTCTCGATTTTCTCATCGGCTTCCGGAGCCCATTCATGTTTCGGATATTTGGCGATGAATTTCCTGTAACATGATACGGCGTCTTTCCATCTATGCTGTCTCTCATATATGAGGGCTATCTTATAAAGGGCCTCATCGCTTAATGAATACAGGGGGAATGTGTCTACCGCTTTGCTGTAAGAGCTCAAAGCGATATCGTATTTCAATATAAACATTGACATGCCCGCAAGCTTATAAAGCGCGGCGGGAGCCCAAAAAGCATCTTTGTGCTGTAAGATAAAATCTTCGAGCGACAAAGCTATGACATCATAAAATACATAGAAAAGAATAAGGAGTAAGATGGCAACTATAACTGTTTTTTTCATAATATGGCCTTAATTTCGCTCATTCTACCATAATATAAAAAAATTCAAATAAAAAAATACCGGAGGGCATATATCGCGTTATGACATACACCCTCCGGGACAAGAAGCCGGCCGGTTATCATTCAACCGTTATATTATCTATTTTCACGTGCGCTTCACCGGAAGCCTTGGCCCCTATCAATATAATATTGAACTGGAGAAGCCCGCCCGAGCTGCCGTCCCCTTT
>JAFGBE010000111.1 GCA_016933315.1 Candidatus Auribacterota bacterium | reverse complement strand
TCCCGAAGGAATCTCGCGCCTTTAGGGCATCCAGGAATTCCCGTGGAATTTCCACATTCATCTTTTGAAGCTGCTTTATATAATATAAGGACTTTTCAAAATCTTTCTTTTCACGATAATATATCGCCAGGTTTTTTCTGGCCTCTATGTTATCCCGTTTTAACCACAGCGTCCTTTCCCACTCCTCTACCGCTTTTCCGAACCTGCCTTGCTTATAATAAACTACCCCCAAACTTAAATGCGCCGAGTAATTCAACGGATCCAGAACCAGCTCTTTTTTTAATGCCCCCTCCGCTTTATCCAGCATATTTTCGTCCAGGTAAAAATTGCCTAACCGGAAGTAAATCCCCCCTACGGCCGGCGACAGCGAGATCGCCTTTTTAAGCTCCCTCTCGGCCTCCTTCGGAAACCCACTCGCGGCATAAGCCAGCCCCATGTTCATGCGCACCACCTTGGAATTGGGAGAAGTGAGGCATGCATTCGCCCAGAAACTCAGCCTATTTCTAAAATTATCACAATGAACAAAATTAATTACCGAGAACGTAAGAAGAACCGCGACGGGAAAGATGAAATCCTTTCGAATAGAAAGTCTTAGCTTTTTTATAAAATCGATCTCGAGCAGCATTATGCCAAATCCGACTATAGGCATATAAAGCCTGTGTTCCTGAAAGTCATGGACATACCTCATGTCCGGACGGACTAACGAAGGGAGCAAAAAAAACATAAACCATGCGAATCCGAAAATCACAAATGAGTTCCTCTTTGATTTTGAAACCGCCAGCCCTGTCACCACTGCCGCGGCGGAAATAAGCCCATACACAAATGTTGTATCCCGCATTGTGGGAAAGACGGACAGATTAAACGGCATGACAATCTTGCCTATAAACTGTATTACGGCGGGCAGGCTTACCAGCAGGGAAGCGCACATACCATAAAGGGTAGTCTCCCAGGTATCAATCAATGCGCTCCATCGTAATAAAAACCAGAAGGCTGCGATAAATAACCAGCCTGTAAATAAGGATACTTTGTCGAATGCGAATATCTTCTGCTTCTCTATCAAATCGGCGAACAAGATATACGCAATAATTAGAAAAACGGCTGTTTCTTTGGTAAAGAGCGCCAACCCAAAAAATATTATATGCCACAAATAAAAAACGCTTTTCCCGCTGCGCAAATAGCGAATAAAAAATATCATGGAACTTATTGCGAAAATTGTCAACAATAAATCATTCCGGCCCGGAACCCATGCCACCGCTTCCGCCAATAGCGGATGTACCGCAAAAAGCATAGAGACAAATAATGCCGATATTTTTCTATATTCGAGATTGCTCAAAAAGAGAAAAACAAGGCACGAAGCCAACGCATGAAGTAATATATTAAAAAGATGGTATCCGAATAACGACGTCCCATTTAACTGCGCATTCAGCATAAAGCTTAAAATCAATACGGGACGATAATACGGCGCCTTCAGATGAGGAAATATCCTCTGCTGGAAAACGGCGGGGATATTGGATAAGTCGCTGATAAAAGTTTTATTATCGAGGATCAACGCCTTATCGTCAAGGTACGTAAAATCGAAAAATAACGTCTTAAAATAAAGCAAAACCCCTAGCGCGATGAGCCAGGCATAGGGGTACCAGCCTTTCAGGAATATATCCTCGAGCCGGTTATTTTCAGTAAAATGGGCCATTTTGAAATCCGATTGGGGCGGGAATGCGGTCAAATACGTTTCCAGAAAGAATCGCTGTATACCGATCGCTTGCCCACCGGCCACAGGGACGGCGACATATCGACCAGCCGAAAATTTGTAAGCCCTCTCTTATAATCTTCCAGGGTAGTCTTTTTCAACACGCCGTGATCGCCCTTTTTCCGGGCGAGCTCTTTCCCCTTCATGGCCTCACGCAAGAAAACCGAGCGCGACTGCCTATTTACATAACCGAGGTAGTTCGCCGTCACTTCCGGCTCCATCTCCTGAAAGCCGGCGGAGTTCCAGAAGAGGTCTATCTTTATCTTTTCAAGGATGGGAAACTTCCAGTTTCCGAAGATGAAGATCTTTCCCTTCCGCTCTTCCGGTACCGAGACCATGTTTCGGGTATCGCGGTACGATACTACGTCGCCGGGAAAAACCTGCCGTAGATACTGCTCACAAACATATAACTGAGGCGTTATGTCAAACAGTAAAAGACAGATCTCCGGATGAAGCTTCTTTATCACCTCGGCCTGTTTTCCGGAACCGCCCCCCAGCTCGACAAGTATCTCTATATCATCAAAATTTATATGATTACAGCAATACGCATATCGAAGATAGCATGTCAATATGGGTAAAGTATATGCTCGTCCGCCTTTTTTAATGACATGTTCGGGATTCCCGGCCAGAGAAGCCTCAAAGGCATCAAGAGGCCTGGCCCCCGCTTTTTCGCCATAAAGGCGGGCAAAATCGCAAAGCAACTCCTCCAACTCCTCCAGCCTGAATAAACTTGAAACGGGCAGGATCCCGTTAAGCAGATGATTCTGTAATGTGAGGAATTTCGTCCAAAACGGTATTTTTTCCGTAAAACGGTTGTTGAATATGCCGCTTTTACAGACATCTATACGGCCGAATGCGGGAGCAAGGTCCGTCGCCCCGAAACTTGACAGGACCGAGTCCCTCCTGCTTCTGAAATCGCGAAGGCCCAGCTTCCGCAATTCAGGAAGGAACTTTTTTTCGTACACAGCCCAGTAATTGGTGGGTTTATAAATATCCGGCGAATGCGCGGTATCTTCCAGCATAAGTTCCAGCAGCCGAGGATCGTCCGGAACCTGCATATCTCTCCTCCAAATCCCACTTCTTATCGACACATACTGGTCGGGAAGGTGGGATTTCCTTTCGCTCGGCATAGCCTCGCTTCAGGCCGGCCAAATT
>JAFGBE010000110.1 GCA_016933315.1 Candidatus Auribacterota bacterium | reverse complement strand
CGCGCGGCTTTCCAGTCCGGAAGGGGCAACAAGGAGAAATTCTTCGATGAAGTTGAAAAATCATTCGAGCTTTGCGTTAAAGCCCATCTTGAGAAGAAGGATTTTATAGAGGGGCTGATGGGCTTCCCCGGCGCGCCGCTCTGGGAAGTCGGGAAAACGGCGATGGACGGAAGACCTTACATAGAACTGGAGAAGTGCACTTATATAATAGGACTTGTCGGGTTGAACGAGGCTACTCAATATATATTGGGGAAAGAACTTCATGAAGGGGAAGACGCTTTGAAATTCGGCCTTAAAGTTGTTGCCAATATGTATTTTCTTGCTAAGAAAGCCGAGCAGAAATACGGCCTTAAATTCAGCCTTGAGGAGTCTCCCGCCGAGTCTGCGACCAGAAGGCTTGCGAAAGTCGATATGCAGTATTATCCTGAAGCGAAGCAGTATGTAAAAGGCGATTTCTCCAACGATGAATATTATTATACGAATTCGATACATCTTCGGGCTGATGCCGAGGTGGATATAGTTACGAGGATAGAAAACCAGGCTAAATTTCACACGATGATAGAATCGGGCGCGATAATCCATGCTTTTGTCGGGGAAAAGCTGCCTTCACCGGAAGGAATCATGAACCTTGTAAAGAAAACATATTACAAGACACAGGCGGCCCAGCTGACGATTTCACCCGAATTTACTGTCTGCAGGCAGTGCAGGAGAAGCATCATAGGGATCAAGGCTGAATGCCAGGTCTGCGCCGGGATAAAAATTCCCGATGTGACGCGCTTAAACGGTTCGGATGAGAATATCAAATGGCGGAAAAAAAGGCCGGGAAATGATGCTGTTTTTGAAAAGATTGAAAATGTTCAGGAAGCAAAGGTGTAGAGCAGGGGGGAGAATATAGTGAAAACCAAAGAGTTTATCGACAGATGCGTAGGAGAGGGATTTGAATGGGCGGAAGGCGGGCACAAAGAGGAAGACGGCATTTATGTAAAAAATGACAGAATCGGGACATGTGCGCATTTTAAGAAAGAAGCTATCGAGAACAACGAATGGGATGTCCTGAAAACACAGGTGCTTCAGGGCAAAGATATCTATCATGTTACCCGTATAGTCGGTTATTTCTCAAGGGTTGAGAACTGGAACAAAAGCAAACTGGGCGAATTAAAAGACAGGCGCAGGGGCAATTATGCTGTCTGACGGGTAATTCAGCTTTTCATGGGAGGGGAATATGCGTATTAAGATTTTCGGAAAAGCAAATTGTGCAAAATGTGAGACCACGAAGAATAAATTCAGCCACTTTATGCAGAAATGGAACTGCAAAGGAAAAGTAAATATAGAATTTTTTGATATGGATACGGTCGAAGGCATGGCCGAAGGGGCTTTCAATAACGTCCTGAATATCCCTTCCACTATCCTGGAGAAAGATGACAGGCAGGTTGCAAGATGGGACGGAGAGGTCCCCAAGTCGGAAGAATTTAAAATGTATTTTCAAGACCTTGTTTAATGCAAATAAGCAAATCACAGAGTTTACCGGAAATAAAAGGATTCATTAAAAATACATTGATAGAGTGGGATGGTTTGCTGTCCTCGGAAGTGTTCCTTCCGAACTGTAATTTCAGATGCCCCTTTTGCCATTCATATAAGCTGTTCCAGTCTCCCGGCGAAATCCCTTCCGTAAAATGGGAAGAAGTCCTTTCTTACATGGCGGAAAAAAAACAATGGGTGGACGGGCTTGTAATATGCGGGGGAGAACCCCTTATGGATAAAAATATTATTCCATGCCTCCGTATGCTCAAATCCGAGGGAGTTAAAGTCAAGATTGATACCAACGGGTATTTCCCGCATGTGCTCGGGGAGATACTGGAAGAGAAGCTGGCGGCGTATGTGGCCATGGATATAAAAGCTCCTTTAAATAACGCCGATTACGGGGCTGCCGCCGGGCTGGAGAACATCGATGTATCAAGGATAAAGGATTCCGTCGGCATTATTATGGCGTCTTCGCCCGATTACGAGTTCCGGACGACAGCATGCCCTCTTTTCGTCAATGGGAAAAATATCGAGGAGATAGCCCTGTCGATAAAAGACGCGAAAAAATATTCCATACAGCAGTTTAATCCCGAAAACTGTTTTAGCGCGCGTTTGAGGAGCGTCAAACCTTATCCGAAAGAGTATATTGAGGATATGCGCCGGACTGCCGGAAAATATGTCCGGCACTGCGCAATCAAAGGCATCTGAGGTTCTAATGGATACTAACCCGAGAGTGAAGAAAGCCCTGTTCGGAAAACTCGAGAACGGGGAATTGTCATGCGGATTGTGTCCTCATAATTGCCGGTTGCCGGAAGGTTCGCTGGGTATATGCGGCACAAGGAGAAATTCCGGCGGGCAATTGTTCTCCCTGATATACGGCTGTGTAAGCAGCCTGGGTGTTGATCCGATAGAGAAAAAACCGCTTTATCATTTTTACCCCGGAAGCAGGATACTGAGCGCCGGGACAGTAGGGTGTAATTTCCGCTGTTCTTTCTGCCAGAACTGGGAAATTTCCCAGAACACTTATTTCCCGTGCAGGTTTGTCGAGCCCCGGGCGCTTGTTTCTTCCGCAGAGGAGCAAAAATCCATCGGGATAGCGTATACCTATTCGGAGCCCTTGATATGGTATGAATACGTGTCGGATTGCGCAAAACTGTGTAAATCGAAAAGGCTTAAAAATGTCCTGGTGACAAACGGTTATATTAACAGGGAACCGCTGGAACAGATTCTTCCATATATTGATGCAATGAACGTGGATTTAAAATCGTTTAACGACGGTTTCTACAGGAAGCTTTGCAAGGGCACACTTGAGCCGGTATTGAATACCATCCGGACAGCTTCCAAATCATGCCATATAGAGATTACGAATTTGCTGATTCCCGGAGAAAACGATTCGGAAAGTGAAATAGACGCTATGAGCAGGTGGATAGAGGAGAATACCGGGAGACAGACCCCTTTGCATATAAGCAAATATTTTCCCAGGTACAGGCTTAATGCGCCTGAAACGGGTGCGGAAGCGATTAAAACCGCGAGGGACATAGCGTTGAAGCATCTTGATTTTGTTTATGCCGGCAATGTCGATATGCCCGGGGCGTCGGACACGTTATGCCCCGAATGCGGCGCCGTCCTTATCGAGCGGAGCGGGTATAATACAGAAATCATGAATTTGAAAGAAAATATTTGTGGTAAATGCGGCTCGGAAATAAATATAATTAGTAGTTGATACAGGTTTTTATTTTTTACTGTCTTTTTTATATTATGAAAGGAAAGCGAAATGAAACCCATCGACTATTTTTTTCTGGTAGCATATTTTTTTATTGTCTTTTTCATAGGCTATATTTCCAGCAAAAAGAGCAGGACTGATTCGAAAAACTACTTTCTTGCGGGTTCATCCATAGGATGGATGGCTATCGGTGCAAGCCTGTTCGCCAGTAACATTTCCGCCGAACATTTTATAGGCCTTGCGGGTTCGGGTGCCCAGGGCGGCCTGGCGGTGGGGCAGTTCGAATGGCTCGCGTGTTTTATACTGCTGCTGCTGGGATGGGTGTTTGTTCCACTTTATATCAAAACCGGCGTTTTTACGATGCCTGAATTTCTCGAGAAAAGATACAACAAACAATGCAGGACTTATCTTTCGTCCATCTCTCTTATAGCCTATATCTTCACTAAAATAAGCGTTTCGATTTATGCAGGGGCTATCGTTTTGAAGACGATACTGGGGTGGAACATCTGGTTCGGGGCTGTAATACTGATAGTCGCGACGGGGATTTATACCATTT